>NZ_MRCI01000004.1 GCF_001922575.1 Neptunomonas phycophila
TATTCTCTATCTCTGGTCGTGGTACAGTAGTAACAGGCCGTGTAGAGCGTGGTATCGTTAAAGTCGGCGAAGAGATTGAAATCGTTGGTATCCGCGAAACTACTAAGACAACATGTACTGGTGTTGAAATGTTCCGTAAGTTGCTTGACGAAGGTCGTGCAGGTGAGAACGTTGGTGCATTGTTGCGTGGTACTAAGCGTGATGACGTTGAGCGTGGTCAAGTATTGGCTAAGCCAGGTACAATCAACCCGCACACGAACTTCGAATGTGAAGTATACGTACTGAGCAAAGATGAAGGTGGTCGTCATACTCCATTCTTCAAAGGCTACCGTCCACAGTTCTACTTCCGTACTACTGACGTGACAGGTAACTGTGAATTGCCAGAAGGCGTAGAAATGGTGATGCCAGGTGACAACGTTAAAATGGTTGTTACTCTGATTGCGCCGATCGCGATGGATGAAGGTCTGCGTTTTGCGATCCGTGAAGGCGGTCGTACAGTAGGTGCAGGCGTTGTATCTAAAATCTTCGCTTAATATTGAGTGAAAGATATTTAAAAGCCCTCCAATGGAGGGCTTTTTTGTGTGTGGTTAAAAAATAGCCGCTTTAGCTTGACTGTTAATACGCGCATGAGTAGAATTTGCGTCCCCTTGATCCTGAGGGGAGGTCGGCTATTGCCGTAATCAAACTTTTGAAAAAGTGTGATCAAAATGCAAAACCAGAAAATCAGAATTCGTCTGAAAGCGTTTGATCATCGCTTGATCGACTCGTCCGCGCAGGAAATCGTAGATACTGCTAAGCGTACGGGTGCTCAAGTGCGTGGTCCGATCCCGCTTCCAACTCGCAAAGAGCGTTACACCGTTCTGATCTCTCCGCACGTCAATAAAGACGCGCGCGATCAGTACGAGATTCGTACGCACAAGCGTGTTCTGGACATCGTTGAGCCAACTGAAAAAACAGTTGACGCATTGATGAAGCTGGATCTAGCTGCAGGTGTAGAAGTGCAAATTAGCTTAGGCTAATAAGCAACGCGCAATATCATTTTTACATAATGAAGCGCTGATTGTGGAATGTCCCTGAAATGGGCAGCCGTAGTGGGTAACAGCCCCGTACACAACTGGCAAGAGGTAATTGAAATGTCTGTAGGTTTAATCGGACGCAAAGCGGGTATGACTCGCATCTTCACTGAAGATGGCGTATCCGTGCCAGTCACGGTCATCGAGGTGGATCCGAACCGTGTGACGCAGGTTAAAACTGCTGATCAGGATGGCTATGCAGCTATCCAAGTGACCACTGGTACAGTTAAGGCTAACCGTCTTAACAAGCCAGAAGCTGGACACTTTGCGAAAGCAAATGTTGAAGCAGGTCGCGGTTTATGGGAGTTCCGTCTGTCGGGTGATGAAGAAATCAACGTTGGCGCATTGCTAACAGTTGAGCGCTTCGAAGCAGGTCAGAAAGTGGATGTTAGCGGTCAGTCTAAAGGTAAAGGCTTCCAAGGCGGTATCAAGCGTTGGAATTTCTCTATGCAAGACGCGACTCACGGTAACTCACTATCTCACCGTGCTCCGGGTTCTATCGGTCAGTGTCAAACTCCTGGTCGTGTATGGAAAGGCAAAAAAATGGCAGGTCACATGGGTGCTGAACGCGTTACTGTTCAGACTCTAGAAGTTGTGCGTGTAGACGCAGAACGTAACTTGTTGTTGATTAAAGGTGCTGTTCCAGGCGCAACCGGCGGTGACGTCATCGTTAAACCAGCTGTTAAAGCTGGCGCCAAGGAGGTTTGAAATGAATCTGAATCTCGCTGGAACCAATAATGGGTCGGTCGAAGTATCCGATCTAGCTTTTGGTAAAGATTTCAACGAAGCACTTGTACACCAAGTAGTTACAGCTTACTTGGCTGGTGCTCGTCAAGGTACTAAAGCACAGAAGTCACGTTCTGATGTTGCTGGCGGTGGTGCTAAGCCATTCCGTCAAAAAGGAACGGGTCGTGCTCGTGCTGGTACTGTAAGTTCGCCAATCTGGCGCAGTGGTGGTGTTACATTCGCAGCTCAGCCGCGTAACCACTCGCAGAAAGTGAACAAGAAAATGTATCGTGCAGCTATGCGTTGCATCTTCTCTGAATTGGTTCGTCAAGAGCGTTTAGTTGTTGTTGAGCAGTTCGCGATGGAAGCACCGAAGACTAAGCAGTTTGTCGCTAAGATGAAAGAGCTTGATTTGTCTAATGTGTTGATCGTTACAGAAGACGTAGAAGCTAACCTGTACCTGGCGGCGCGTAACGTGCCACACGTCGATGTGCGTGATGTTGCAGGTGTTGACCCGGTTAGTCTTGTTGGTTTCGACAAGGTTGTAGTTACAGTCCCTGCTCTTAAGAAAATTGAGGAGGCGCTAGCATGAACCAGGAACGTCTGTACAAAGTTCTCTTAGGTCCTCATATCTCTGAGAAAGCAACTATCGTCGCTGACAGTTCGCAGCAGGTAGTTTTCCGTGTGGCAAAAGATGCTACCAAACAAGAAATCAAGGCAGCGGTTGAAGAATTGTTTAACGTCAAAGTTGATGGCGTAAACGTTCTTAACGCAAAAGGTAAGACCAAACGTACTGCGCGTGGCTTAGGCAAGCGTAGTGACGTTCGTAAGGCGTATGTTCGTCTTAGCGAAGGCTCTGAAATTGATTTCCTTGGTGGCGAATAAGAGGGGTTAAATCATGGCAGTTACTAAAACAAAGCCAACCTCTGCTGGCCGTCGTCATGTCGTTAAGGTTTCTGGTGCTGAACTGCACAAAGGTAAGCCGTTAGCTGCACTAGTTGAGAAGAAAAGCAAAACTGGTGGACGTAACAACAATGGTCGCATTACTACGCGTCACATTGGTGGTGGTCATAAGCAGCATTATCGACTCGTCGATTTCCGTCGTAACAAAGACGGAATTCCTGCAGTTGTAGAGCGTTTGGAATATGATCCAAACCGTTCAGCTCACATCGCATTGCTTAAATATGCTGATGGCGAGCGTACTTACATCATTGCGCCTAAAGGTGTTGTTGCTGGTGATAAACTAGTATCAGGTGCTGATGCAGATATTAAAGTTGGTAACACGCTTCCAATCCGTAATGTACCGGTTGGTAGTGTTATCCACTGTATCGAATTGAAGCCTGGCAAGGGTGCGCAAATTGCTCGTTCTGCTGGTACTTCAGCTCAGCTAGTTGCTCGTGAAGGTGCGTACGCTACATTGCGTTTGCGTTCTGGCGAGATGCGTAAAGTCTTGGTTGACTGTCGCGCAACACTGGGTGAAGTAAGCAACAGCGAACATAGCCTACGTCAGCTCGGTAAAGCCGGTGCTAAACGTTGGAAAGGTGTTCGTCCTACCGTTCGCGGTGTTGCTATGAACCCAGTTGATCACCCGCACGGTGGTGGTGAAGGTCGTACTTCGGGCGGTCGTCATCCTGTTACACCATGGGGTGTTCCAACTAAAGGTTATAAAACTCGTAAGAACAAGCGCACGAACAAACTAATCGTTCGTCGCCGTTCCAAGTAACTAGATTGAGGATACAGCTGTGCCACGTTCACTGAAGAAAGGTCCATTTATCGACCTTCACCTGTTGAAGAAGGTAGAAGCTGCAATTGAAAAGAGCGATCGTAAGCCAATTAAAACTTGGTCACGTCGTTCTACAATCTTCCCGCATTTTGTTGGGATGACGATTGCAGTTCATAACGGCCGCCAGCACGTTCCAGTTTTCATTACTGAAGACATGGTTGGCCACAAATTGGGCGAATTTTCTGCTACGCGTACCTATCGTGGTCACGCAGCGGATAAGAAAGCCAAGAAGCGCTAAGGGGATAAATGATGGAAGTCGCTGCTAAACTTATAGGCGCCCGCATTTCTGCTCAGAAGGCGCGCTTGGTTGCTGATCAAATTCGCGGCAAGTCGGTAGGTGAAGCCCTTGAGATCTTATCATTCAGCCCTAAAAAAGGTGCTGATTTGGTTAAGAAGGTGCTTGAGTCTGCAATTGCAAACGCTGAGCACAATGACGGTGCCGATGTTGATGAGTTACGTGTGTCAACTATCTTCGTAGATGAAGCTATGACCATGAAACGCATTAAGCCTCGTGCGAAGGGTCGCGCTGACCGCATCCTGAAGCGCAACTCCCACATCACCGTTAAGGTGTCCGACAAAGGCTGAGGCTAGGAGAGTTCGTTATGGGTCAGAAAATACATCCGACCGGTATTCGACTGGGTATCGTTAAAGATCACACATCTGTGTGGTATGCGGACAAGTCTGAATACGCTGCAAAATTGTTAAATGACTTGCAAGTACGTAGTTACTTGGAAGGTCAGTTGAAAAGTGCTTCTGTAAGCCGCATCGAAATCGAGCGTCCTGCACAGAATGCTAAAATCACCATTTTTACTGCACGTCCAGGTATTGTGATCGGTAAAAAAGGTGAAGATGTTGAAAAACTGCGTAATGCTGTATCAGAAATGATGGGCGTTCCTGTTCATATCAACATTGAAGAAGTTCGTAAGCCTGAATTAGATGCTCAGCTAGTAGCTCAAAGCGTAGCTAGCCAGTTAGAGCGTCGTGTTATGTTCCGTCGTGCTATGAAGCGTGCGGTACAAAACGCTATGCGTCTTGGTGCTAAAGGTATCAAGATTCAGGTAAGCGGTCGTTTGGGTGGCGCTGAGATCGCGCGCTCTGAGTGGTATCGTGAAGGCCGCGTGCCTCTGCACACTCTGCGTGCTGATATCGATTATGCTGCTTATGAAGCGCACACTACTTATGGTGTGATTGGCGTTAAAGTCTGGATCTTCAAAGGTGAAGTTCTTGGTGGTATCGAACAGGTACGTGCTGAGAAGAAAAACCCACCTAAGAAGAAAGGTTCTAAGTGAGGTAAACGTCAATGTTACAACCTAAACGTACGAAATTTCGTAAAATGATGAAAGGCCGTAACCGCGGTCTTGCGCAGCGCGGTAGCGCAGTTAGCTTTGGCGAGTATGGCCTTAAAGCAACTGGACGTGGCCGTATTACTGCTCGTCAAATCGAAGCTGCACGTCGTACCATGACTCGTCACGTTAAGCGTGGTGGTAAAATCTGGATTCGTATTTTTCCAGACAAGCCGATTACCAATAAGCCGCTTGAAGTGCGTATGGGTAAAGGTAAAGGTAACGTGGAGTATTGGGTAGCGCAGATCCAGCCGGGTCGTGTGTTATTTGAGATGGGCGGTGTGCCTGAAGAGCTGGCGACTGAGGCGTTTAACCTAGCCGCTGCTAAGCTGCCGATCGCTACAACCATTGTCAAACGGACGGTGATGTAATGAAAGCTACTGAACTGCGTGAAAAGTCATCTGAAGAACTGCAACAAGAGTTGTTGGGTCTTCTGAAAGATCAGTTCAATCTGCGTATGCAGAAATCAACTGGTCAGTTGGCGCAGACTCACCTACTGAGCCAAGTTCGCCGCGACATCGCTCGCGTTAAGACTGTACTGAATAACAAGGTAGGTGAAAAATGAGCGCTGAAAAACGTACTCGAACTGTTACTGGTCGTGTAATTAGCGACAAGATGGATAAAACCATCACGGTTCTGGTTGAGCGTAAAGAGAAGCATCCGATTTACGGAAAGTTCATTAAGCGCTCCTCCAAGCTGCATGCTCATGATGAGAAAAACGAGTGTAATACTGGTGACTTGGTAACTGTCCAAGAAACGCGTCCAGTATCCAAGAGTAAAACTTGGGCACTAGTTTCTATTGATGAACGTGCTGCGAAGGTGTAATATACGCGCCTTCGCTCCATTTGACGGTTTGCCCGTCATGGTTTGACGGGCAGCTTAATTAGTTTTGGAGTAGACCATGATTCAAACTGAATCTATGCTTGATGTTGCTGATAACAGCGGCGCTAAGCGTGTACAGTGTATTAAGGTCCTAGGTGGTTCCCACCGTCGTTACGCTTGTATCGGCGACATTATTAAGGTGACTGTGAAGGAAGCAATTCCTCGCGGCCGCGTTAAGAAAGGTCAGGTCTTAAACGCTGTTGTTGTACGTACTCGTAAAGGTGTACGTCGCCCAGACGGTTCTATAATCCGCTTTGATACAAACTCAGCGGTATTATTGAATGCCAACGATGCCCCAATGGGTACTCGTATTTTTGGCCCAGTAACGCGTGAACTTCGCTCAGAGAAGTTCATGAAAATCATTTCCCTGGCGCCTGAAGTGCTGTAAGACCTTATTCTTATTGAATTTTGTCTTCGAAAACGCCACTCCCGAAAGGGTTTGGCGTTTTTCAGCATGAGAAGGTAGTAGGAAGCGATATAGGTATAACATGCGTAAAATTAAACGTGACGACGAAGTAATCGTCATCGCAGGCAAAGATAAAGGTAAGCGCGGTACTGTTCTGCGTGTGCTAAAAGATGATCGTTTGATTGTCTCTGGCATCAATATGGTGAAAAAGCACACCAAACCTAACCCAATGTTAGGTAAGCCGGGTGGTATCGTTGAGAAGGAAGCGGGTATTGCTACTTCTAATATTGCGATCTTCAATCCTGCTACCGGAAAGGGTGATCGTGTTGGCTTCAAAATTCTTGAAGATGGCACAAAAGTTCGCTTCTTCAAATCTAACGGCGAAGTCGTCGGTAAATAAGGAGCGGATACCATGTCAAGATTAAAAGCGTTATACGCAAATGAAGTTAAGCTAAAGCTTAAAGAAGAGTTGAATAGCCCGAACATTATGGCTGTTCCTCGCGTTTCTAAAATCACTCTAAATATGGGTGTTGGTGAAGCGTTAGGCGATAAAAAGCAACTTGAAAACGCAGTAGCTGATTTAACAGCTATCGCTGGTCAAAAACCTGTTGTTACTTTGGCTCGCAAATCTATTGCTGGCTTTAAAGTTCGTGAAGGCTGGCCGATCGGTTGTAAAGTAACATTGCGCGGTGAGCGTATGTGGGAATTCTTAGATCGTTTAGTTGACGTTTCTATCCCACGTATTCGTGACTTCCGTGGTTTGAATCCTAAGTCTTTTGACGGTCGTGGTAACTACAGCATGGGTGTTAAAGAGCAGATTATCTTCCCTGAAATCGAATACGATAAGGTTGATAAGTTGCGTGGTCTTGATATTACTGTCACGACTACCGCTCAAACAAACGACGAGGGTCGTGCCTTGCTGGCTGCCCTGGGTTTCCCGTTCAAGAAATAAGACAGGGGTTGGATAATGGCTAAAACTTCAATGAAAGCGCGTGAAGATAAGCGTGCTAAATTGGTTGCTAAGTTCGCTGCAAAACGCGCTGAACTTAAAGCAAAAATTAAGAACCCTGCGACTTCTGATGAAGATCGTTGGGACGCACAAGTTGCGCTGCAAAAATTGCCGCGTGACGCAAACCCGGTTCGTCAACAACGTCGTTGTCAGATCACAGGTCGTCCACATGCGGTTTACCGTAAGTTCGGTCTGAGCCGTATCAAGCTGCGTGAAGCTGCGATGCGTGGTGATGTTCCAGGTTTGAAGAAGGCAAGCTGGTAATACAGTTTGTTAAACGGTAAGCGTGGGGGTCTGGGCATTTTAATGCTACCGCTCCACGCTGCACATATAGGAAGCTTAATAGCATGAGCATGCAAGATACTCTTGCGGATATGTTTACTCGTATTCGTAACGGTCACATGGCTGGTAAAACAGCTGTATCTATGCCGTCTTCCAAAATGAAAGTTTCAGTTGCTGAAGTATTGAAAAGCGAAGGTTACATTGCAGATGTTTCTGTAGAAGGTGACGCTAAGCCAGTACTTACGATTGCGCTGAAGTATTTCGAAGGTAAGCCGGTTATTGAACAGATTAAACGTGTAAGTCGTCCAGGTCTTCGTATCTACAAAGGCTCTAACGATATTCCTTCGGTTTCTGCTGGTTTAGGTGTAGCAATTGTTTCTACATCTAAAGGCGTGATGACTGATCGAGCTGCACGCGCTGCCGGTATCGGTGGTGAAGTCATCTGTACGGTATTCTAAGGGGGTTATATGTCTCGTATTGCGAAAAGTCCCGTAGTTGTACCGGCAGGTGTTGAGGTTAAGTTAGACGGCAATCTTGTTTCTGTTAAAGGCAAGAATGGCCAGCTATCAATGGATATTCATACATCTGTTGAGATCACTCAAGAAGGTAGCGAAGTAAATTTTGCTGCTCGTGATGGCTCTAAAATCGCACGTGCAATGTCTGGTACAGCACGTTCATTGGTTAACAACATGGTCTTTGGTGTGAGCCAAGGTTTTGAAAAAACATTACAGTTGCAAGGTGTTGGTTATCGTGCAGCAGCTAAAGGTAGTGTTTTGAACCTGACTCTAGGTTTCTCACATCCGATCGACTATGCATTGCCTGAAGGCGTAACAGCTGAAACTCCTAACCAAACCACAGTCGTTATTCGTGGTGCTGATAAGCAGCGTGTTGGTCAGGTAGCAGCAGAGATTCGCGCGTTCCGTCCGCCAGAGCCTTATAAAGGTAAAGGTGTACGTTATGCTGACGAATATGTTCGTCGTAAAGAGGCTAAGAAGAAGTAAGGCAGGGTTATGAACGCTAAGAAACAAGCACGTATTCGTCGCTCACGCCGTGCTCGCCTGAAAATGCGCGAACTAGGTGAAGTGCGTCTGTGCGTTAATCGCACACCTCGTCACATCTACGCTCAGCTAATTTCTGCTGATGGTGGTACGGTTCTGGCTTCTGCATCTACTGTAGAACAAGCGCTTCGCGCTGACGCAACAGGTAACGTAGATGCAGCAGGAAAAGTAGGTGTCCTGATCGCTGAACGTGGCAAAGAAGCAGGAATCACAAAAGTCGCTTTTGACCGCTCTGGTTTTAAATACCATGGCCGAGTTAAAGCACTCGCTGATGCAGCCCGTGAAGGCGGCCTAGAATTCTAAAGGGGTCGATGATGTCAAATCACGAACAAAAAGATGGTGAACTGCAAGAGAAGCTAGTTCAAGTAAATCGTGTCGCTAAAGTTGTTAAAGGCGGCCGTATTTTTGCTTTTACTGCGCTAACTGTTGTTGGTGACGGAAATGGCCGTGTAGGCTTTGGCCGTGGTAAAGCGCGTGAAGTGCCTGTAGCTATTCAAAAAGCTATGGAGCAAGCACGCCGTAATATGATCCGTGTTGAGCTAAATGGTGGTACTTTGCAGTACCCAGTTACTGCTCGTCATGGTGCTTCACGTGTATACATGCAGCCTGCTTCTGAAGGTACAGGTGTAATCGCCGGTGGTGCGATGCGTTCTGTTCTTGAAATCGCAGGTGTACACAACGTACTGGCTAAGTGCTACGGCTCTACAAACCCAGTAAACGTTGTTCGCGCAACAGTTAAAGGTTTGCAGCACATGCGCTCACCTGAAGACGTTGCTGCTAAGCGTGGCAAAACTGTAGAAGAGATCCTGGGGTAGACGATTATGGCTAAGACTCTAAAAGTAACTTTAGTTCGCAGTCCAATCGCTACTCTGCCAAAGCATAAGCTTTGCGTAAAGGGTCTAGGTTTGCGCCGTATAGGCCATACTGTTGAGTTGGAAGATACCCCAGCTGTTCGCGGTATGATCAATAAAGTCCACTACATGGTTAATGTAGTAGGCGAGTAAGGGGAGTTCATCACATGCGTCTGAACACTCTCAGTCCAGCTGCTGGCTCTAAGCAAGCACCGAAACGCGTTGGTCGTGGTATCGGTTCTGGTTTAGGCAAGACTGGCGGTCGTGGTCACAAGGGTCAAAAGTCCCGCTCTGGCGGTTCTGTTAAACCGGGATTTGAAGGCGGTCAGATGCCGCTTCAACGTCGTCTGCCAAAATTTGGCTTCACGTCCCGTAAAGCACGTTATGCTACTGAAATTCGTTTAAACGAGTTGAATAGCATTAATGCTGAAGTAATCGATCTGGCAGCACTAAAAGCAGCGGATATCATTTCTGATGAAATCAAAACTGCAAAAGTTATCCTGTCAGGTGAGCTGAAAAAAGCGGTCAACATCAAAGGTCTTAAAGTGACTAAAGGTGCTTTGGCTGCGATTGAAGCTGCTGGCGGTAAAGTCGAGGCGTAAATGGCTAAGCAAGGATCAGTACCAGCAGGACTGCAAAATGGTTTGGGTGAGCTTTGGTCTCGCCTCCGTTTTGTGCTACTAGCGATTATTGTTTATCGTATCGGTGCTCATATACCAGTGCCGGGTATAAACCCAGACCGTCTAGCTGCTTTGTTCGATCAAAATCAGGGGACTATTCTCAGTCTCTTCAATATGTTTTCAGGTGGTGCATTGGAGCGAATGAGTATCCTTGCACTGGGTATCATGCCTTACATCTCTGCCTCTATCATTATGCAGTTGATGACCGTGGTGAGCCCGCATTTGGAACAGTTGAAGAAAGAAGGTGAGGCTGGTCGCCGTAAGATTAATCAGTACACGCGCTACGGCACTGTTGTACTTGCTACAGTTCAATCTTTCGGGATGGCTGTGGGTCTAGCTAATCAGGGGATTGCCTTCTCTGCCGGTTTCAACTTCTACTTTGTAGCTGTTGTTACTCTGGTAGCCGGTGCGGTTTTCTTGATGTGGTTAGGTGAGCAAGTTACTGAACGTGGTATCGGTAATGGTATTTCTATCCTGATTTTCGCTGGTATTGTTGCTGGTTTGCCAAGTGCTATAGGGCAGTCATTTGAGGCTGCTCGTCAGGGAGACCTGAATATATTAGCGCTATTAGCGATTGCGGTTTTAGCAGTTGCTACTGTTGGTTTTGTTGTGTTTATGGAGCGCGGTCAGCGTCGTATTACCATAAACTACGCGAAACGACAGCAAGGGCGACAAGTGTTTGCTGCGCAAACTAGTCACCTACCGCTTAAAGTCAATATGGCTGGTGTAATACCACCTATATTTGCGTCGAGTATTTTACTGTTTCCTGCATCTGTTGGTCAGTGGTTTGGGCAAACAGAAGGAATGGAATGGTTGCAAGACATCGCCTTGGCTTTAGGGCCAGGCCAGCCTTTGTATATCATTCTGTTTGCAGTTTGTATCGTGTTCTTCTGTTACTTCTACACCGCGATTATGTTTAATCCGCGTGAAGTAGCCGATAACCTCAAGAAGTCAGGTGCTTTTATTCCGGGTATACGCCCAGGTGAGCAGTCTGCCCGTTACATCGATACTGTATTAGGTCGCTTAACTTTGTTTGGTGCCTTATACATAACAGCTGTATCGCTGATGCCACAATTTCTTGTGGTAGCTTGGAACGTACCCTTCTATTTTGGTGGTACGTCCTTGCTGATCGTTGTAGTCGTGGTTATGGACTTTATGGCTCAGGTGCAGTCACATTTGATGTCGCATCAATACGAGTCCCTGATGAAAAAATCTAATCTCAAAGGTAGCGGCGCAGGTTTACTGCGCTGAGCACCCTAGGAGTGGATCATGAAAGTACGTGCATCTGTAAAAAAGATTTGCCGTAATTGCAAAATCGTACGTCGTAACGGTACCGTTCGCGTGATCTGCAAAGTGGAACCTCGCCACAAGCAGCGTCAGGGTTAATCGCCTGACTGGGGCATAGAAGGTGCGTTTACGCAGTTGATTTAATTTTAATCAGGGCGTATAATTGCGCGCCTTCTATGTACATATAATAGAATTTTTGTGTTTAGGCACACATTAGATGGAGTAAGTTGAATGGCCCGTATAGCTGGCGTCAATATTCCTGACAATAAGCATGCGGTTATTTCTCTGACTTACATTTATGGGATTGGCCGCACTACTGCTAAGAAACTCTGTGTTGCATCTGGCATCGCTGAATCTACCAAGATAGGCGATTTAACAGATGAGCAACTAGATGTAGTTCGTGGTGAAGTGGGTAAGTTTACTGTCGAAGGTGACCTGCGTAGAGAGCTCACATTGAGCATCAAGCGCCTAATGGACCTCGGATGTTTCCGTGGTATCCGTCATCGTCGCAACTTGCCTGTTCGTGGGCAGCGTAGTAAGACCAATGCGCGTACGCGTAAAGGTCCACGTAAGCCGATCCGTAAATAAGTGTTAAGCGATAGGAATTTCCAATATGGCTAAGCCAGGTAATCGCACACGTAAAAAGGTTAAAAAGCAGGTAGTGGATGGCTTTGCGCATATCCACGCTTCTTTTAACAATACAATTATCACCATTACCGATCGCCAAGGTAATGCTCTTTCTTGGGCAACCTCTGGAGGCTCTGGCTTCCGTGGTTCTCGTAAGAGCACTCCGTTCGCAGCTCAGGTTGCTGCAGAACGTGCCGGTCAGGCAGCTTTGGAATATGGTTTAAAAAATCTTGACGTTTTTGTTAAGGGTCCTGGTCCAGGTCGTGAGTCAGCAGTGCGTGCACTCAACGGTTGTGGATACAAGATCAGTAACATTACAGACGTAACGCCGATTCCACATAACGGCTGTCGTCCACCCAAAAAACGTCGCGTATAAACTGGAGTCGGTAAAATGGCAAGATATCTTGGACCGAAGTGCAAGCTGTCACGCCGTGAAGGTACAGACCTCTTTCTGAAGAGCGGTGTCCGTGCATTAGACAGTAAGTGTAAAGCTGAAACTGTTCCTGGTGTACATGGTGCTCGTCGTGGTCGTCTGTCTGATTACGGTTTGCAGCTCCGAGAAAAACAGAAAGTACGTCGTATTTACGGTGTATTGGAACGTCAGTTCCGCAACTACTACAAAGAAGCTGCTCGTCAAGCAGGTTCAACAGGTGAGAACTTGTTGCAATTGCTAGAAGGGCGTTTGGATAACGTGGTATATCGTATGGGATTTGGCTCTACACGTGCTGAATCTCGTCAGATCGTATCCCACCGTCAGATTACTGTTAATGGTCAAGTTGTGAATATCGCTTCTTACCAAGTTCAGGCGGGTGATGTGGTCGCAGTTCGTGAAAAAGCGAAAAACCAATTGCGTGTTAAAAACGCGTTGGATTTAGCTTCTCAGCGCGCTCCTATTGAGTGGGTTGCCGTTGACTCTAGCAAAATGGAAGGTACTTTTAAGTCTATTCCTGAGCGCAGTGAGTTGTCAGCAGACATCAATGAGCAGCTGATCGTAGAGCTGTACTCTAAGTAATTCATGAACTCTTGATTGGTGGAACTATGCAGCGTTCTGTAAACGAGTTTCTGAGCCCTCGTCATATTGACGTTCAGGAAATCAGTAACACACGTGCAAAAGTGACTTTAGAACCTCTAGAGCGTGGTTTTGGTCACACGTTGGGCAACGCTCTGCGTCGTATTCTTTTATCTTCAATGCCTGGCTGTGCCGTCACTGAAGTTGAAATTGACGGTGTATTGCACGAATACAGCACTTTAGAAGGTGTGCAGGAAGACGTTATCGAAATCCTGTTAAATCTTAAAGGTGTTGCTATCGCTCTGCACAATGGTGATGAAGCTACGTTAACTCTGACTAAGTCGGGATCTGGTGCAGTTACTGCCGGTGATATCCAGCTTAATCAAGATGTTGAAGTTGCGAATCCAGATCACGTGATTGCTCACCTGAATTCAGGTGCGACACTTAATATGCAGTTGAAGGTAACGCGTGGTCGTGGTTACGTACCGGCTGATAGTCGTATCAGTGACGAGGACGAAACTCGCGCTATTGGTCGCCTCCAGCTGGACGCAACTTTTAGCCCGGTTCGCCGTGTTTCTTATGTTGTCGAAAGTGCTCGTGTGGAACAGCGTACTGACTTAGATAAGCTTGTTATAGATATCGAGTCTAACGGTACGATTGATCCTGAAGAGTGCATCCGTCGCGCAGCAACTATCCTACAACATCAACTGTCTGTATTTGTTGATCTTGAAGATGCTGCTGACCAGGCGAAAGATGAGCCAGCAGAGCCGGAAGTAGATCCGATTCTGTTGCGCCCTGTCGATGATTTGGAATTGACGGTTCGTTCCGCCAACTGTCTGAAAGCAGAGCAGATTTACTATATTGGTGATCTGATTCAGCGTACAGAAGTTGAGCTACTGAAGACTCCAAATCTAGGCAAAAAGTCGCTGACAGAGATCAAAGACGTACTTGCATCTAAAGGTTTATCTTTAGGTATGCGTCTTGAGAACTGGCCTCCGGCTAGCCTGAAGAACGACGATAAAATCGCGTCATAAGACGCGGTTTTTATAAGACCAAGTTGGTAAGGAATTTACAATGCGTCATCGTAAATCTGGCCGCCATTTAAATCGTACCAGCTCACACCGCAAGGCGATGTTCAAGAGCATGGCTAACTCTCTGATTGAGCATGAATTAATCAGAACTACGTTGCCAAAAGCTAAAGAACTACGTCGTGTTGCTGAGCCACTGATTACACTGGCAAAAGAAGATTCGGTTGCTAATCGCCGTCTGGCATTCGACCGTACACGTAGTAAAGAAGCAGTTGGTAAACTGTTTAACGAGCTAGGTCCGCGTTATGCGAATCGTCCTGGTGGTTACATTCGCATTCTTAAATGCGGTAGCCGTCCTGGTGATAATGCACCTATGGCTTACGTTGAATTGGTTGATCGTAAACCAGCTTCAGCTTCAGAAGAGTAAGCTCTTCAATAAAAAAACCCGGTACGCCGGGTTTTTTTTCGTCTGTCGTTTAGCTTTGTCCAATTTTTTAGGTTGGTTAAGGGACAAATCTAACCAACCTAATTAATCGGGTATCCCTATCGCTTAAGCAAAGGCTTTAAGAAGCGTCCAGTATGAGACTCTGGAGAGTCCGCAACTGATTCAGGCGTACCTTGCGCGATAATATAGCCACCTTTACTGCCGCCTTCAGGCCCTAAGTCGATTAACCAATCAGCTGTTTTTATAACATCCAAGTTGTGCTCGATAATGACTACCGTATTGCCATGGTCTCTAAGACGGTTAAGTACGCCGAGTAGCTGTTCTATATCATAAAAATGTAGACCAGTTGTAGGTTCATCTAGGATGTATAGAGTCTTGCCTGTATCACGCTTGGAAAGTTCTTTCGCTAATTTAACGCGTTGAGCTTCCCCTCCAGAAAGTGTGGTTGCTGCTTGTCCAAGCTTGATGTAAGAAAGACCAACATCGATAAGCGTTTGTAGGCGTCTTGCTAATGCGGGTATAGCATCAAAGAAGACGCGAGCATCTTCGATAGTCAGCCCAAGAATTTCATCAATACTCTTACCTTTGTATTTGATTTCTAAGGTTTCGCGGTTGTAGCGTTTTCCTTTACAAATATCACAAGGCACATAAATATCAGCCAAAAAATGCATCTCTACTTTAATGACGCCATCACCTTGGCATGCTTCGCATCGTCCGCCTTTAACATTAAAGCTAAAACGGCCTGGTTTATAACCGCGTGAGCGTGATTCTTGAGTGCCTGCTAACAGTTCTCTTACCGGTGTGAATATGCCTGTATAGGTGGCCGGATTTGAACGAGGTGTTCGGCCGATAGGGCTTTGATCTATGTCGATAACTTTATCGAAGTGCTCAAGGCCTTCTATTTTCTCATAAGGTGCTGCTTCTAGTGTCGTTGCGTTATTAAGCGCGGTAGCAGCTAGCGGGTAGAGTGTATTGTTAATAAGCGTAGATTTACCCGAACCTGAGACTCCCGTCACGCAAGTCATCACACCCACTGGTATTTCAAGCGTTACATTGTCTAAGTTGTTACCACTGGCACCGGTTAAAACCAGCTTTTTGTTTGGGTCAATGGGGTTACGTGTTTTAGGGATCTGTATTGCTTTTTTGCCGCTGAGGTAGAGCCCCGTTAACGAGTTTGGGTTCTCCATGACTTCTTTAGGGGTGCCGGCCGCGACGACTTCACCGCCATGAACGCCTGCGCCTGGTCCTATATCGACGACATAATCAGCGAGTCTAATCGCGTCTTCGTCATGCTCTACCACAATGACAGTGTTACCTAAGCTTTTTAAATGCTCTAGTGTTTGAAGTAGTCGCTCGTTGTCGCGTTGATGCAGGCCTATTGAGGGCTCGTCAAGGATGTACATAACACCCACGAGGCCTGCACCAATTTGGCTGGCAAGCCGGATTCGTTGAGCTTCACCGCCAGACAAGGTATCAGCCTTACGGTCAAGGGATAGATAATCCAGGCCGACATTGACCAAGAAGGATAGACGAAGCCTAATTTCTTTTAAGATCTTATCGGCGATTTCACCTTGTTTGCCAGTAAGTTTTAGATTTTCGAAGTAGTCCATGCCTTCGCCGATAGGCATAATCACGATATCAGGTAGCGTCTTCTCTTCGATAAACACATGGCGGGCATCACGTCGTAAGCGTGTGCCATGGCATGACGGACAAGGCTGCATATTGAGATATTTAGCTAGGTCATCGCGTACCATCTCTGATTCAGTTTCTTTATATCGCCGCTCAAGGTTATTGAGTACGCCTTCGAAAGGATGCGATTTTACGATGCTGTCACCGCGGTCATTCAGGTATTTAAAAGGAACTGTGGTTTTACCTGACCCTTTTAGGATGGCATCCTGATGTTTTTTGTCGAGTTGGTTAAACGGCGTATCCATATCAAAGCCAAAGTGCTCCGCGACCGCTTTGAGTTGTTGGAAATAATACAGGGCCCTACGGTCCCAGCCTCTGATGGCGCCTTCTGATAAAGTTAAAGAATCGTCATGCACCACTTTTTTAGGGTCGAAGTATTGCTTTACACCTAAACCATCACAGCTAGGGCAAGCGCCATGTGGGTTGTTAAACGAAAATAAACGAGGTTCTAGTTCTTGAATGCTGTGTCCACACTCTGGGCATGCGAACCGCGAAGAGAAGACCATGTCATCTTGGTCGCCGTCCATATAAGCAACACGTGCAATACCGTCAGTGAGGTTTAGTGCGGTTTCAAAAGACTCGGCTAATCGAATTTGGAGATCGTCCCGTACCTTGAAGCGATCAACCACGACCTCGATCGAGTGTTTTTTGTTTTTGTCTAGCTCGGGTGCTGTATCTAGGTCGACAACGATTCCATTAATGCGCGCTCGAACAAAACCCTGTGCACGTAAGTCATGCAAAGTATGTAAGTGCTCACCTTTGCGCCCTTGTACAACAGGAGCAAGCAACATAAGTTTGGTGTCTTCTGGTAAGGCAATAACCTGGTCAACCATCTGGCTTACCGTTTGAGCCGCTAAGGGAAGGTTATGATCAGGACATCTAGGCTCCCCAGCTCGCGCAAAAAGTAGGCGAAGGTAATCATAGATTTCAGTAATAGTGCCTACTGTTGAGCGCGGGTTATGAGAGGTCGACTTCTGCTCAATGGAGATGGCCGGTGATAATCCCTCAATATGGTCAACATCAGGCTTTTCCATCATAGATAGAAATTGGCGCGCATAAGTCGATAGCGATTCAACATACCGCCTTTGTCCTTCAGCATAGAGAGTGTCAAAGGCTAAGGATGACTTTCCTGAGCCAGATAGCCCCGTTATTACGACTAATTTATCGCGAGGAATATCAAGGTCGATGTTTTTCAGGTTATGGGTGCGCGCACCGCGAACCAGAATGGTATCCATGTATGCTCCAGTCAGACTTCAGATCAGCAAAGGGGGATTATAGAGTACCGATGATAGGCAGCGCTATGATATGCTTATCTGAATAATTTTTAACCCGTTCTTAAGGAATGAGAATGAGGTTTTAAACGGTAATAGACAATGCACATCTTTAGATGTTCATCGTTATGATTTGTAATAAAAAGCGAAGGCTTTGACAGTAAACGAGGGTTCGTATGGCGCGCGGTATCAATAAGGTCATTCTAGTCGGTAATCTTGGAGGCGATCCTGAAGTTCGCTACATGCCATCTGGTAATGCAGTGACCAACATTACAATTGCTACCAGTGAAAGCTGGAAAGACAAGCAAACAGGGCAAAACCAAGAACGCACGGAATGGCATCGTATTGTCTTCTTCAATAAGCTAGCAGAGATCGCAGGTGAATACTTGCGTAAAGGCTCTCAGGTATACGTTGAAGGAGCACTACGTACGCGCAAGTGGCAAGATCAAAGTGGTCAAGATCGTTACACGACTGAGATTGTAGCGAGCGAACTGCAGATGCTAGGTGGTCGCGGAGGCGATAATAGTGGTGGTGGGTATAATCAAGACCCAGGGTACGGTTCTCAGCAGGCTCCTCAGCAAAATAGCCGCCCGGCTCCAAGTCAGCCAGCTCCACAGCAAAATCGCCCTGCCCCAGCGCCTCAGCAACAGACGCCTGCGCCAGCGCCAAACTTTGATGACTTTGACGACGATATTCCATTTTAGGCTCTGAATACAAACAAAGCCTATATTAAAATTCGTTTAGAAAAATATACTGTAAAGCCCAGCTAAGATGCTGGGCTTTTTTATGTGAGAATGAACAGTAGGCTTACATTAGTTATTATTTTGACTGAGTGAATTTAAACTGCTTATAAGGGTTTCCGTTCAGTTACTTTGCATTATACTGGCTTGATAAATTAGTAAATTTTTTTGAGGTTATATGGCAGGGTGGAGTCAGTCGGCGCCTATAAAAGTATTAGTGACAGGAGCGCAGGGCCAAGTTGGTTCTGAGCTGGTGAAGCTTGGGTTTAGTGATACGTACTTTGAGATGATAGCGCTGGATCGCCACGGCATGGATATCACTTCGGTTGAGTCTATTCGTCATGCGCTGGATCATTATATGCCCGATTATGTGGTGAATACCGCTGCCTATAACAAGGTGGACGCAGCCGAGCATGATAAGCAGCATTGTTTTAAGCTCAACCGTGATGGAATTGCTAACCTAGCTGAGGAGTGTGGCGCGCTTTCAATCCCTATTGTGCACTTATCCACCGATCACCTATTTGATGGCCATTATGCGAGTGGTTATAGCGAAGATGATGAAGTATCACCCTTGGGTGTGTTTGGGGAAAGCAAACGCCAGGGAGAGGAGTTGCTCCGTCAATACCAGCCAAAGCATATCATATTGCGTGTGAGTTGGATTTTTAGCACCCATGGTTATAACTATTTACTGCGCACATTAGAAAAAGCACGTGTGAGCCAAGCTATTGAAGCGGCTGATGATCGTCAAGGATGCCCTACGTCGGCAAGTGATGTTGCTCGGGTCATTGTCGCTATTATTAAGCAGTTGGATAATGGAGCAGAGGCTTGGGGAACGTATCACTATTGTGGCGCTGAGATAACGACTCGTTATCGCTTTACCGAGGCTATCTTGGCGGGAGCAGGGCAGTACGAGGCGCTCAAAACAGAAGTGCTCATACCTGTACCTAAAAAAGAGCTGCATGCCGAAGTCGAGCGGCCAGCTTCCTCTGTTTTAAAATGTCATAAACTGCTTAGCACTTTTGGTATCAAGCAGCGTCCTTGGCGCAGTGAGCTGGTGAGTGTGTTGCGGGATATTTACACGAATAAGCGCTACTGACCTTACCTTGTTATCTAAAGGTAAAGGCTAGCGCTTGGCTAGCCTTTACTGCTACTTGTTTACCATGGCATTGGATTGTGAGTAACGGCGACACTTGCGATATACCCTACGGTTATTAAACCTAATATAAAGGCCGTAGCGCGTACCTTCTTTGTTTTTCCTTTCTTTAAGGCGACTACGCCTAATGCAATATAAACAATCAAACCGATAATTTTTGCGTTAACCCAGCCGGACTGGAATGGATAGGCTTGTAAAATGATAACCAAGGCTATCGCGCTGAGTAGTAATACAGTGTCAATAATGTGCGGAAGCACACGCATGAGTTTATTACGAATCCACTGCGCATCAACTAGCATGCCTAGACCGCGGGCTATAAAAAGTAAGACACTCAGGCCTACACATGTCATATGCAGGTGTTTAAAAAGCGGGTACAGTTCAGTCATATTAGATTCCGATAAACAAAATGAATGTGTGCGTAGGCGATATTAAACGGGTTTGTAAAACACCAATCAAGCGATGACACAAAAAGAGGATGAGAAACGATGGCAAGTTGCGATCAACCAGGCTTGATTCCATACGACCAAGCGTTGGCTGAACTGCTAAAAGAGGCGCAGGCATCGGCAAAGACTGAGACTGTCAAGCTGGAGCACGCTGTGGGGCGGGTGTTAGCAGAGCAATCGGCGGCAACAGTTAATGTGCCGCCTGCTGATAACAGTAGTATGGATGGTTATGCCGTTGATGCCGCTTCTATTGTGCCGGGTGTTATATATCCCATATCACAGCGAGTAGTAGCGGGTCACGCACCGAGTGCTCTTGAGCCGGGTGCAGTTGCGCGTATTTTTACTGGGGCAGAAATTCCCGAAGGTGCTAATGCTGTTGTTATGCAAGAAGCGGTGGCGCTAGCGCCGGGTGGTGTTATTTTTGGCGAGCCTGTGCGTCCGGGGCAATATGTACGCAAGGCAGGGCAAGATATAAAACGGGGCGACATCGTTATTCCTGTAGGGACGCGCTTACAGCCGGCTGACATCGGCGTTCTAGCCTCCACGGGGAATGAGTGTTTAGACGTGTTCAAACCACTTAAAGTGGCGATTTTATCAACAGGGGATGAGCTAGTAGATCCGGGCCAGCCGCTTGAAAGCGGTCAAATATATAACTCGAATCGATATGTTTTGATGGCTCTGTTGAAGAAATTAGGGATGGAACCTGTCGTCATTGGGCGAGTGCAGGATTCGCTTGATGCCACAGTCGACGCTTTGCTGCAGGCTGCTGAACTTGCAGATTGTATTATTAGTACTGGTGGTGTTTCTGTTGGTGAAGAGGACCATGTGCGCCAAGCAGTAGAAATGGTTGGGCATATCAATATCTGGCGTTTAAAGATTAAGCCGGGTAAGCCGTTGGCGTTTGGTCGTATAAAAGGTATTCCCTTTTTCGGCTTACCGGGTAATCCCGCCTCCACGCTTGTGACGTTTTGTATCCTAGCTAGGCCTTTTTTATTATCAATGCAGGGGATAAAACATCAGCGTGATTTGTCATACCGATTGCCTGCTGGATTTTATCGGGCGGCTGGGTCACGGCAGGAGTATGTACGCGTTAGGTTGGATGGCGGCGAGTTAGTGGCTTTTGGTAATCAAAATTCAGGTGTGCTGAGTTCGGCAAGCTGGGCTGATGGGTTGGCGGTTATTCCATCGGAAATTGAGATTTCCAAAGGTGATATGTTGACCTTTTTGCCCTTTACGGAGCTACTTGGCTGATATGCTTGGGTTTACTGTGCTTAAACAGGTAAAATAGCGGCCTTTATTAGTTGGTTAGAGATCCTGATGGACGTTAACGCGCAACAAGATCCGTATAAAAATATTCGCCCTTATCATGACAACGAAGTTGAAGCGGTTTTGCAAAGCTTGTTGTACGATGATGAGTTGATAGGGGCTATTACTCATTATCAATTTCCACGCCTACCTCGTTGGATTTCTCGTTGGCTCAAGCCGGTGATTCGTATTGCCCTAGCCCGCGAGTTTGGCGAAATTCAGACCATTAAAGGGTTTCAGCTGACGGTGGCGCGCTATATGTCAAAAATGATAGCGCGCTCTACGACTAAGCTTTCCTGTTCCGGCATGGAAAATCTTGAGGCTGATGAGGCCTACTTGTTTATTTCTAATCATCGCGACATAGCAATGGACCCTGCCTTCGTAAATTGGGTGAGGCATCAAAATGGTATGGACACGGTTAGAATAGCGATAGGTGATAATTTATTACGTAAGCCCTATGTGTCCGACCTTATGCGGCTGAATAAAAGCTTCATTGTTAACCGGTCAGCTAAAGCGCCACGGGAAGTGATGGCTGCGGTTACTCAATTATCCTCATATATAAACTTTAGTATTCAAGAAGAAGAGTCCTCTATCTGGATTGCGCAGCGAGAAGGCCGAGCAAAAGATGGGAACGATTTCACTGACCCAGCCTTGTTAAAGATGTTGTATATCAGTCAGCGCAAGAAAGGGAGTTTTTCTGAGGTGATTAAACGCCTCAATGTCGTACCTGTCTCGATTTCGTATGAGTTCGATCCATGTGATAGAGCTAAAGCGCGAGAGCTCGCGGCAAAAGAATCCAGTGGCCAATATGAAAAAAGCCAGTACGAAGATATCGAGAGCATTGTAAAAGGTATCACAGGGCAGAAGGGGGCGGTGCATGTCCATTTTGGGGATGTGATAACGGGTGATTTCGACACTCCGGAAAGTTTGGCTGCTGAGTTAGATCGCCAAATTCATCTTAACTATCATCTGCATGCCTCTAACTATATAGCTGCTGGTCAATTGGATAATGTAACCGCAGAACAAATCGCTAGCTTTGAGACTCGTTTGGCAGGGCTTAGCGAGGCTGAGCAGGCAAAACTTAAACAGATGTATGCCAATCCGGTGGTAAATTGCCGCAAAGATCAGCAGGAGAGCGCATGAGTAAGTTGACGCACTTAGATGACCAAGGGCATGCGCATATGGTGGATGTTTCAGAAAAGGCATCCACATTTCGTGAGGCGCGCGCGTGTGCTGTCGTTTATATGTCGCAAGAAGTTTTGGATCTCATTATTTCTGGCGGGCATAAAAAAGGGGATGTGTTGGCCGTTGCGCGCATCGCTGGTATCCAGGCCGCTAAACGTACCAGTGATTTAATTCCTCTTTGTCATCCTCTTATGTTAAGTAAAGTGTCTGTTACTTTAGAGCCTAATGTAGAGCAAGGGTGTGTTGTGATTAACACGGTATGTCGTTTAACGGGGCAAACCGGGGTGGAGATGGAAGCGCTAACGGCAGCGTCTGTTGCTGCGCTTACCTTATATGATATGTGTAAAGCTGTGGATAAGTCGATTATCATCTCTGATATCAAATTATTAGAAAAAGTAGGCGGAAAAAGCGGACATTGGGAGAGGGCGTTATGATCCGGGTTGTTTTCTTTGCTGGCCTCCGTGAGGCGCTGGGGGATTCGGTCGAGGTTGTACATGATGAATCCATTAAAACAGTTGAGGATCTTATCGCCAGGCTTATAGAGCTTAACGGTGATGGTTGGGCAGCAGAGCTCAATGCCTCTCATGTTTTAATTGCTGTAAATCAAGAAATGACCACACGTTTAGCTCTGGTGGCTGATAGTGATGAGGTCGCATTTTTCCCTCCCGTTACAGGTGGATAGCATGACTGCACAGCCCAATAAAGCAATCGCGGCGATTCGTTCGTTAATTTATTATCTTGTTTTTTATCCCTTCACGATTGTTTACAGTACTTTTTGTTTGTTGATAGGGCGGTTTTTGTCGTTTGAGACGCGTTTTAAAGTGTTTACGGTCATTAATTACAGCTATATAGCCTGGTTGCGGCTTTGCTGTGGTGTCCGTCTCGACGTTAAGGGGTTGGAAAACTTACCTAAAGATCGAGCTTATGTATTGGTGGCTAACCATCAGAGTGAGTTTGAAACTATCTTTCTGTTAACGATGGTGCGGCCTCAGTGTATTGTGCTGAAAAAAGAGCTGCTAGGCATTCCGTTTTTTGGTTGGGCGTTAGCTATGTTAGAGCCTATTGCCTTAGACCGCAGTCAGCGGCGGGGAGCTCTCAAACAGCTTTTAACACAAGGTAAAGCGCGTTTAGAAGCGGGCAGGCCTGTTGTAATTTTCCCTCAGGGAACGCGTGTTCCTGTTGGTGAGCCCGGGCGTTTCAATAAAGGGGGAGCTATGTTGGCCGCTAGTGCTGGTGTACCTGTTGTTCCTCTTGCGCATAACGCTGGGACTTGCTGGCCTGGGAAAGGGTTTATTAAATACCCTGGTGTTGTCAGTGTGGAGATTGGGGAGCCTGTAGAAACGCAAGGGCAGTCTGTTGATCAGGTTCATGATGCCGCCATTGGCTGGTTATTGGCCAAAATGGATGAGCAATTAGAAAATTAGATAGTGCGATATGCCAACCAAAAAAACCGCCTATAGGCGGTTTTTTTATTGATGAATTCCAGTGAGTCGGTTAGTCGTCGAAACGCTGAAAAACTAAGGTTGAGTTGGTTCCGCCAAAGCCGAAGCTGTTAGACATGACGCGATTAAGCTTCACATTGTCCATGCGTTCGGTAACAACAGAGGCACCAGCTGCTTCTGGATCTAGCTCATCGATGTTGGCAGATGCGCAGATAAAATCATTTTCCATCATAAGCAAGCTGTAAATAGCTTCCTGTGCGCCGGTCGCGCCCAGTGAATGGCCGGTTAATGATTTAGTTGAGCTAACCGGTGGCATCTGGGTACCAAAAGCTTCTTTCATTGCTTTTAGTTCTTGGATGTCGCCAGCAGGAGTTGATGTGCCGTGCGAATTGATATAATCAATATCGCCGTCAACCGTGCTCATAGCTTGCTTCATGCAGCGAAGAGCGCCTTCGCCTGAGGGAGCAACCATATCATAGCCATCAGATGTGGCGCCGTAGCCAACGAGTTCACCATAGATTTTGGCGCCACGAGCTTTTGCGTGCTCAAGGTCTTCTAGTACTAGCATGCCTGCGCCGCCAGCAATAACAAACCCGTCACGATTAGCATCGTATGCACGAGATGCCTTTTCGGGGGTCTCGTTATATTTGCTAGAAAGAGCACCCATGGCATCAAACATCACAGTCAAAGACCAATGAAGCTCTTCGCCACCGCCAGCAAAGACGACGTCCTGTTTGCCTAGTTGGATTTGCTCCATTGCATTACCGATACAGTGTGCGCTGGTGGCGCATGCGGATGTAATGGAATAGTTAACACCTTTGATTTTGAAAGGAGTGGCTAAGCAAGCGGATACGGTGCTACCCATGGTGCGTGTTACGCGGTAAGGGCCTACGCGGCGAACACCTTTAGAGCGTAGAATGTCGGCGCTTTCTACTATATCGGCTGAAGAAGCGCCGCCGGAACCAGCGATTAAGCCAGTACGCTCGTTTGAAACTTGATCTTCAGTTAGACCAGAGTCTTCAATCGCTTGCTCCATTGCGAGGTAGGAATATGCGGCTGCATTGCCCATGAATCGACGAAGCTTGCGGTCAATCTTCGAATCCAAGTCGATATCAATGCTGCCAGCTACATGGCTGCGAAAGCCCATTTCTTTGTATTCTTCCTGGAATTTTATTCCAGAGCGCCCTTGTTTTAAGGCGTCAGTGACTGTTTCTTTGTCATTACCTAGGCAGGAAATAATGCCCATTCCCGTTACTACAACGCGTCGCATATGCTGTCTCTCCTATAAAAGGATCTTCTTATTATAATCTGTTATTCGGTTACTGATTATGGCTATTGGTGCTTAATAGTGGCCAATAGTAATGTCATAAATCAGAAAGAGTCGGTCGATGTAAATAAGCCAACACGCAGATCTTTGGCTACGTAAATTTCACGGCCATCTACCGATACAGTGCCATCAGCAATACCCATAACAAGCTTGCGCTCAATGACTCGCTTAAGCTGAATGTGGTAGGTGACTTTTTTGGCGGTCGGTAGAACTTGCCCTGTGAATTTTACTTCGCCAGAACCTAACGCGCGCCCGCGTCCTTTGTTGCCTCTCCAGCCAAGGTAAAAGCCTACAATTTGCCACATGGCGTCTAAACCAAGGCAGCCCGGCATAACAGGGTCTGTTGGAAAGTGGCAATCAAAAAACCAGAGGTCTGGATTGATATCAAGTTCAGCAATGATTTCGCCTTTGCCGAATTCACCACCATCATCATTGATATGGGTGATGCGATCCATCATCAACATGTTGCCTACCGGTAAGCGTGCGTTACCTGGTCCGAACATTTCACCGTGGCCGCATTTAAGGAGGTCTTCACGGTCGAAAGAAGAAGCTTTAGTCATATGAAAAACTGTCTATCCAAAGAAAATTTAGTCAAAATATCTGGCGATTATACCGTTTTGGAGTGCTGTAAGCACGATTTGTGTCACCTTAATTTGGTAACGGCGGGTTAATCAAGCCAGAAGGCGTATAAATAGAGGGGTGAAGTGCCTTATTTAGGCACTTCTGTTTGCTGCTATATTTGCAAGTTTAATCAGTGTTTGTTTGAAAGATGTGTTACTTAGAGGTTCTAATGCTTTGATGGCGAGGTCGGCTTGTTGCTGTGCCATCTCTTCGGTATATGTAATGGCACCCGAACGGCTTACAATATTCATAATGGGTTCTAGGTCTTCAAGGCCGCCTTCGCGAATGGCTTTGCGAATGAGTTTTTTGTCGGGCTCGCTAGCAACTTTCATTGCTTGAATTAATGGAAGCGTGGGTTTACCTTCCGCTAAATCATCACCTACATTTTTACCCATTTCTTCAGCGGTTGATTTGTAGTCCATTACATCATCGATCAACTGAAAAGCAATACCAATGTGACGACCGTAATCGCGCATGGCGACGCGTTCTTTGTCACTAGCGTCAGCTAGCAGCGCGCCAACTTCAGTAGCCGCCTCAAAGAGCATGGCCGTTTTGCCGAGAATGACCTGCATATAGGCTTCTTCAGTTGTGTCAGGGTTGCGACTGTTTAGTAGCTGCAGGACCTCGCCTTCAGCAATAACAGTCGTCGCATTTGATATGACACCCATGATAGGAAGGCTGCCGATATCAACCATTATCTGAAAGGCGCGAGAGTATAAAAAATCTCCCACAAGAACGCTTGGCGCATTGCCCCATTTCGCGTTAGCGGTATCTTTCCCGCGGCGTAATTCTGAATTATCGACAACATCATCATGCAATAGAGTGGCTGTATGAATAAATTCAATCACAGCGGCGAGCGATATATGGCGATCACCTTTGTACTGGCACGCATTAGCGGCTAACAATACAAGTAGCGGGCGTAATCGTTTTCCACCGCTCTCGACAATGTAGTGGCCAATTTTTTCAACCAACGGGACATTTGATCCTAAGTGGTTGATTATAAAGTCATTGACCATTTCGAATTGAGGAGCGACCTCTGGGTTAAGCTGGTATGGCTGCATGCGTCGGCTTAATAAGAAGATGAGAATGTTAGCGGCATGCTAGGGGGTGGAGGCGGTAGTGTCAAGAATAGGGTATTTTATAGTGTAAAGCTCTTGAGTTAATCAGTGATTTACTATAGAATTTCGCGCCCTGAGCTTGTCCAACGATTGCTCCCTACCATATGGGTTTTCCATTAGAAGTAGGTTTGTATTTCAGTAGCCGGATAAGCATAATTTGGAGAAAGACATGTTTGCAGTTATCGTAAGCGGTGGTAAGCAGTACCGTGTACAAGAAGGTCATACCCTTAAGCTAGAAAAATTGAATGCTGAAGCGGGTGCGACTATCGAATTTGACCGCGTTCTATTAGTAGGTACAGGTGACGATGTTAAAGTTGGCTTGCCAGTTGTAGAAGGCGCTAAAGTGACTGCTGAGGTGGTTGAGCATGGTCGTGGCGATAAAGTAACGATCATCAAATTCCGTCGCCGTAAGCATCACATGAAACGTCAGGGCCACCGTCAGTGGTTCACTGAAGTTAAAATCACTGGTATCAGCGCGTAAGCTGAGAACAACAGGAGATAATCCATGGCTCATAAGAAAGCTGGCGGTTCAACGCGTAACGGTCGCGACTCACAATCCAAGCGTTTGGGTGTGAAGCGTTTCGGTGGCGAAGCAGTAATCGCAGGTAATATTATCGTTCGTCAACGTGGTACTAAGTTTCACGCAGGTGTTAACGTAGGTGTTGGTAAAGACCACACGTTATTTGCTAAAGCGGATGGTGTTGTTAAGTTCGAAGTTAAAGGTCCTAACAACCGTAAGTACATCAGCATCGTTTAAGCTTAATTGCTAAACGTTTTGCTGAAAAAAAGCTCCGCAATAGCGGGGCTTTTTTTGTTTCTGAGCAGTGCTCGCGTTAATCTATATGGATTAGCCTTGGGAGAAGATAGATGAAATTTGTTGATGAAGCGACGATTACCGTAGAGGCGGGCAAAGGGGGCAATGGCTGTCTGAGCTTTCGTCGTGAAAAATATGTTCCCAGGGGCGGGCCTGACGGTGGTGATGGTGGTGACGGCGGTTCTGTTTATATGGAAGCCGACGCTGGGCTGAACACGTTGGTAGATTTCCGGTATACGCGCCAATATAAGGCGCAGACGGGGCAGGGTGGCAGCGGCAGAAACTGTACTGGGTCCAAAGGCGAAGATCTGGTGCTTATGGTTCCGGTGGGAACAACGGTTATTGATATAGATACGCAAGAGGTTTTGGCGGATCTCACTAAGGTTGGGCAGCGAGAAAAGATTGCTCAAGGTGGTTTCCATGGTCTTGGTAATACGCGATTTAAGAGCAGTGTAAACCGGACGCCACGGCAAACGACAAACGGGTCGTTAGGTGAGTTTCGTAATTTGAAGCTTGAGCTAAAAGTGCTGGCGGATGTGGGGCTGCTCGGTCTGCCAAACGCTGGTAAATCTACCTTTGTTCGTTCTGTGTCGGCTGCTACTCCGAAAGTGGCGGACTATCCTTTTACTACCTTGGTGCCGAGCCTGGGAGTGGTGAGAACTGAGCGTAACCGAAGCTTTGTTGTGGCTGATATTCCAGGGATTATTGAGGGTGCGGCTGAAGGTGCGGGCTTAGGTATTCGCTTTTTGCGTCATTTGGCGCGAAATCGTTTGTTGCTTCATGTTGTCGATTTGGCGCCATGGGATGAGCAAACGCCGGCGGAGTCGTCCGTTATTGTTAGGGATGAGCTGGGTAAGTTCAGTGCGACGTTGGCGGAACAGCCGCGTTGGTTGGTCTTGAATAAGATTGATATGGTTCCCGAAGAAGAGCGTGAAGAGCGATGCCAGTCAGTTATTGATGCGCTTGAGTGGGATGGTCCTGTGTATCGAATTTCGGCGCTAGCAAAAGAGGGTTTAGAGCCGTTATTGATGGATATTCAAAACTATCTTGATCAGCGTGCAGAGGCTATTGCTGCGGATCCTGAGTTGCTAGATGCTGAAAATGCGCAGCGTGATCAGATTAGTGCAGAGGCGCGAGATCATATTGAGCGGCTACGTGAGCAGGCTCGGGCGCGGCGATCTGGTGATGATCTGGATGACGATGATTTTGATGAAGATGATTATGACGTTGAGGTTGAATACGTTAAATAGTCGTTTTTGGTGATGATGTTTCGGTAGGTGTAAGGGGTGGTCTGTGGCCGCAGGTCGTGAGAAATTGCAGCATGCCCGTCGTTGGGTTGTTAAAATCGGTAGTGCCTTATTGACGAACGATGGGCAGGGGCTCGATGCAGCGGCGATTAGTCGTTGGGTTGATCAGCTGGCTGAGTTGCGGGATCAAGGGGTTGAGATTGTCTTGGTGTCGTCGGGAGCTGTGGCTGAGGGGATGACGCGTTTAGGATGGTCCGACAGGCCGGATGAGTTGTGTCGTCTGCAGGCAGCGGCGGCTGTGGGGCAAACAGGGCTTGTGCAGGCTTATGAGGCTAACTTTCAGCGCCACGGTACACATACAGCTCAGGTGCTATTGACGCATGATGATTTGACGCATCGTAATCGTTATCTGAATGCGCGGGCTACCATGAAGACCTTGCTGGAAATGGGGGTGGTGCCTGTAGTAAACGAGAATGATACCGTTGTTACGGATGAGTTTCGGTTTGGCGATAATGATACGTTGGCGGCTTTAGTTGCTAACTTGCTTGAGGCTGATGGTGTTATTTTGCTGACGGATCAGCTGGGCTTGTATACAGCCGATCCTCGTCGTGATCCTGAGGCGTATTTGTTACACGAGGTAAGGGCGGAGGATGATTCTCTAGCGGCGATGGCGGGCGGCGGCGGTAAGCTTGGTCGTGGTGGTATGGCGACTAAGGTGCGGGCTGCTCGATTGGCTGCGCGCTCAGGTGCGGTAACGGTTATTGCTAGCGGTCGAGAGGAGTCTGTTTTGTTGCGCCTGAGGGCGGGGGAGCGGCTTGGTACTTTGTTGGTGCCTGAGCGTAGCCCTATGGCGGCGCGTAAGCAGTGGATCGCAGGGCATTTGCAGGCTCGGGGTTCAATTGTGCTGGATTCGGGTGCTGTACAGGCGTTGGTCGAGCGAGGTAAGAGTTTGTTGCCTGCTGGGGTGCGTAGTATTACGGGACACTTTACGCGTGGTGAAATGGTGTTAATGCTCGATGAGGCGGGCCGGATTGTTGCGCGTGGTTTGGTGAATTACAGTGCGGCTGATGCGCTTAAAATTATGGGTAAGCCGAGTTCTGCTATTGTTGATACGTTGGGTTATATTAGCGAAGAAGAGTTGGTGCATCGGGATAATTTGGTGTTAGCGTAAGGTAAAGCCTGAACATAAGGTATAAAAAAACCGGCAGATGCCGGTTTTTTTATGTCTGTAATATTAAGCCAACGCTTTGATGCTAGCGTTCATGCGGCTTTTATTACGGGCGATTTTGTTTTTAGGAAAAACGCCTTTGTTTACAGATGCATCCATGATTGGTTGAGCAATCTTGAAGGCTTCTGTTGCAGCTGCTTTGTCGCCAGAAGCGATAGCGGCTGATACTTTTTTGATGTATGTGCGTACCATGGAGCGGAGGCTAGCATTATGCTGGCGACGAGTCTCCGCTTGGCGAGCGCGTTTACGGGATCCTGCGGAGTTGGCCACGATCCGGCTCCTTATAAGCTGAATTAGTTATCGGATTCTGACAAACGCCAGAATTTGAGACGCGAGATTATTCACATTTAAGAGGCTGATGTCAATAAAAAGGGGAAATTATATTCATAAAGGATTACCATTCGGGCTGATTGAAGGGGTATAAGGGATTAGGGCGTGGATGCACATCAAGAGCCGGTAACGGCTAAAAAACCTGTGAGTAGTTTGCTGCGTTCCAGTGGCGTGGTTGGTGTGATGACATTGTTGTCTCGTGTATTGGGGTTGGTGAGGGATGTGGTGATTGCCAATTTATTTGGAGCCACAGGTAGTGCGGATGCGTTTTTTGTTGCTTTTAAAATTCCTAATTTCTTAAGGCGTCTCTTTGCTGAAGGCGCTTTTTCACAGGCATTTGTTCCTGTTCTATCAGAGTACCGTACGCAGCGCACATTGGCTGATGTTCAGCTGTTAGTCAATCGAGTAGCGGGTACGCTAGGCGCAATCTTGTTGCTGGTAACCCTGATAGCGGTGGCGGCTTCGCCAATTGTTACTGCTGTCTTTGCGCCTGGCTTCTATATGCATGAGACCGTTAAGTTCGATCTGGCTTCTGACATGTTGCGAATAACCTTTCCTTACTTGCTGCTTATCTCGTTGACGGCTTTTGCGGGCGCTATTCTCAATAGTTATGAGCGCTTTGCTGTCCCAGCCTTTACGCCGGTGTTGCTGAATGTTTGTTTAATTGGTTGTGCACTATTTTTGACTCCCATAATGGATGAGCCGGTAATGGCGTTGGCTTGGGGTGTGTTGATGGCCGGTGCGGTGCAGCTGTGTTTCCAGTTGCCGTTCTTGTGGCACTTGCGCTTATTGCCTAAGCCAAGGTGGGGTTGGCAAGATGAAGGCGTTCAGCGGATTCTCATGTTGATGCTGCCAGCGTTATTTGGTGTGTCGGTGGCTCAGATTAATTTGTTGTTAGACACCGTGTTGGCTTCTTTTTTACAAACCGGGAGCGTGTCTTGGTTGTATTATTCAGATCGTTTGTCTGAGCTTCCTTTGGGAGTCTTTGGTATTGCTATCTCTACTGTGATTTTACCGAGTTTGTCCCGTAAGCACGCCAGTCAATCAACGGACTCTTTTGCTCATACGTTGGATTGGGCTGTCAGAATGATCTTGTTAATCGGGCTTCCGTCGGCGGTAGCGCTGGTTATGTTGGCTGAGCCTTTGATTATTACCTTATTTAAATACGGCGCCATGACTGAGCGCGATGTGGCGATGTCTGCAATGAGTTTGCGGGCCTATGGCGTGGGTTTGTTGGCCTTTATGTTGATTAAGGTCTTAGCGCCCGGGTATTTCTCGCGTCAAGACATGAAAACACCGGTCAAAATTGCGATTCAGGCCATGGTGGCCAATATGGTGTTTAATTTATTGTTAATTTTTCCATTTCAGCATGTGGGCCTTGCTGCGGCGACCTCGATGTCCGCGTTTCTTAATGCCGGTTTGCTTTTACGAGGCTTGCTCAAAGAAGGTGTGTTTGTTTGGCAGCCGGGGTGGGGATTGTATCTTGTTAGGTTGATAGTGGCGCTGTTAACCCTCGCAAGTGTGATTTATTGGTTGAGCCCTAGTGTGACGCAGTGGTTGGCTGCGGATATATGGTCACGTGCTGTCCTCATGGGGCGTGTTGTCGGTGTTGGAGTTGTGGCTTACTTTGCAGTGTTAGTTGGCTTGGGCATGCGATTGCGTGATATTCGGGCTTAAAGCTGCCTCGGAGGTACTCGTTGGTTAACAACTAGGCTATAATTCTGCGTTTGTTTGATTTGCTACTAGGGCGATGATGGAAGTTATTCGAGGTTTGCATAACCTGCGGGACAAGCACCGAGGCTGTGTGGCGACTATAGGCAATTTTGATGGCGTGCACCTTGGCCATCAAAAAGTGCTTGAGCAAGTCAAGAATAAAGCCCGCGATCTGGGTTTGCCGACTACTGTCATTATATTTGAGCCTCAACCGAGAGAGTTTTTTGGTGGGGATGCTGTGCCGGCTAGACTAACGCGCTTTGACGAAAAAGTGCGATTACTAGCGGATCAAGAAATCGACCGCGTGCTGTGTTTGCCCTTTAATGAGCAGCTCAGGCAGATGACTGCAGCCGAATTTGTGGAAAGCTTGTTGTTGAAAGGGCTTGCTGTTCAACATTTTGTTGTTGGTGATGACTTTCGTTTTGGTTGTGACCGTGCCGGCGATTACGCCATGCTGTGTGAAGTGGGGCATGAACAAGGCTTTTCGGTTGAACACACGCTGACTTACACGGTTGGTGAGGAAAGAGTAAGTAGCACTCGTATACGTAAGGCCTTGGCAGAACATGATTTTGTGCTGGCACAGGCCTTGTTAGGGCGGCCTTATCGTATAACTGGGCGTGTAATGCATGGTCAAAAGTTGGGACGGCAGTTAGGCGTGCCCACAGCAAACGTGAGAATGCATCGTTTTGCCGCACCGCTGCGTGGTGTCTATACCGTAAGCGTTCAGTTGGCGGGCCGGCCATTAGCCAATGGAGTATGTAACATTGGTTTGAGGCCTACCGTGGGCGGGACGCGCCCTGTGCTTGAGGTACATCTACTGGATTTTAGTGGTGACCTGTATGGCAAATTACTCAGTGTAGAATTTAAAACGTTTCTGCGAAGCGAGCAGAAATTCGATGGGCTAGAGCAGCTCAAATCCGCATTATTTACCGATATTCAAGCGGCAAAGGACTTTTTCTTGTCGCAAAACTCATCTGGAAGACAGGCATGACCGATTATAAAGCGACATTGAATTTACCGGATACAGCTTTCCCTATGCGTGGCAATCTTGCAAAACGCGAACCCGATATGCTTAAGGCATGGCAGGATAAGGGGCTTTATCAAAAAATTCGTGAAATTAGCGCCGGTCGTCCTGTGTTTATTTTGCATGATGGCCCTCCTTACGCTAATGGCAATATTCACTTGGGGCATGCTGTTAACAAAGTGCTAAAAGATATTATTGTTAAAGCGAAAACACTGGATGGTTACGATGCGCCTTATGTCCCAGGTTGGGACTGTCATGGCTTACCTATAGAACACAAGGTCGAGGTAACTTACGGTAAAAATATGGGCGCGGACAAAACGCGTGAGCTGTGCCGTGAATATGCGCAAACTCAGATTGAAGGCCAAAAAGAGGACTTCATTCGGTTGGGTGTTTTTGCTGATTGGGATAATCCGTATAAAACCATGGATTTTGCTAATGAGGCTGGAGAAATTCGCGCCTTAGCTAAAATGGTTGAGGGTGGTTATGTCTTCAAAGGGCTAAAGCCTGTTAACTGGTGCTTTGATTGCGGTTCGGCTTTGGCTGAGGCTGAAGTGGAATACCAAGATAAAAAATCACTGGCTATTGATGTTGCTTTCCACTGTGTTGAAGCGGATAAATTGGCGACTGCATTTGGCCTTAACGAGCTGACTAAGCCCGCCTTTGCTGTTATTTGGACGACAACCCCTTGGACGATTCCAGCCAACCAAGCGATGAATATTCACCCTGGGTTTGAGTATGCGTTAGTTGATACGGGTGATCGTCTATTGTTACTTGCGGCTGATTTGGTTGAAGAGTCATTAGCGCGCTATGAACTTGAAGGCACGGTTGTAGCTAAGGCTGCAGGGCAAACGTTAGAGCATATTAACTTCCAGCATCCACTCTATGATCGTTTGTCGCCTTTGTATTTGGCTGACTATGTTGGGATCGATGCGGGTACAGGTATTGTTCACTCCGCTCCTGCTTATGGTGAGGATGACTTCGCAACATGTCGCCACTATGGCATGGCTTTTGATCAAATACTCAATTTGGTCAAAGCTGATGGGGTTTACATCGAGGATCTTCCATTCTTTGGCGGTATGTCTATTTGGGATGCGAATCCAGAGATTGTCACTAAGCTAAGTGAATCGGATCGGTTGCTAAGCTGCAAAACGATTAAGCATAGTTATATGCACTGCTGGCGCCATAAAACGCCTCTTATTTATCGTGCTACGGCTCAGTGGTTTGTTGGCATGGATAAACAGGCTTCTAATGGTGATACGTTACGCGAGCAGGCGTTAAGTGCTATAGAGCAAACGAAATTTGTCCCTGCGTGGGGTAAGCCGCGTTTACACGGCATGATCGTCAACCGCCCTGATTGGTGTATTTCCCGACAGCGGAACTGGGGTGTGCCTATCCCGTTCTTCTTGCATAAGGAAAGCGGTGAGCTTCACCCGAACACTGTTGCGCTAATGGAGCAGGTCGCGCTGAAAGTCGAGCAAGAGGGGATCGAGGCGTGGTTTAAGCTGGATGCCGCTGAGTTGCTGGGGAATGAGGCTGATCAGTACGAAAAAGTTACCGATACGCTGGATGTGTGGTTTGACTCTGGGACAACGCATTGGCATGTATTACGTGGTTCGCACTCAATGGGGCATGAACAAGGCCCGCGTGCCGATTTGTACTTAGAAGGTTCTGATCAGCACCGAGGGTGGTTCCATTCGTCGTTGTTGACAGGCTGTGCAATTGACGGTCATGCGCCGTATCGTGAGTTGCTCACTCATGGTTTCACCGTCGATGAAAAAGGCTACAAAATGTCTAAGTCGCTAGGGAACGTCATTGTTCCTCAAGAAGTGACCGATACATTAGGCGCCGATATATTACGTTTGTGGATCGCCTCTACTGACTATTCAGGAGAGATGGCGGTATCTAAGCAGATTTTGCAACGTACGGCTGACTCTTATCGTCGAATCCGTAATACGTCGCGCTTTTTGTTGGCGAACCTAAATGGTTTTAATCCCGAAACAGATCTGGTTGCGCCTGATGATATGCTGGCTCTAGACCGTTGGGCGGTTGATGCGGCTGCACAGTTACAAGTAAAAGTAATTGAAGCTTACAATAGCTACCGTTTCCTGGATGTATATCAACAGGTTCATCATTTCTGTGTTCAAGAATTGGGTGGTTTCTATTTAGATATCATTAAAGACCGTCAATACACCACAAAAGCAGATAGTTTAGCGCGCCACTCCTGTCAGACGGCTTTGTTCCATATCGCGCAAGCGCTGACACGATGGATAGCGCCTATTCTTAGCTTTACGTCTGATGAGATTTACGAAGCGTTGCCTGGTGAAGGTAAAAAAGAAAGTATTTTCTTAGATGCATGGTATACCAACTTATTTGAGTTGAGCGCGGACGATAGCTTTGGGCGTGATTTTTGGGGTCGTATTTTAGCCGTAAAAGACGCAGTGAATAAATCACTTGAGCAGGCGCGGACAGAGAAACTGGTAAAAGCTTCTTTATCGACTGAGATTACCTTGTATGTCGACGATGAAATATATCAGGACTTGCAGCGCTTGAAAGATGAAGTGCGGTTTGTGCTTATTACATCGGAAGTCATTCTGAAGCCGATATCGGAAGCAGTGGACACGCGTGATACAGAGCTGCCGGGCTTGAAAGTGTCTTTGAAAACGTCCGAACATGCTAAATGTGAGCGTTGCTGGCATCACCGTGAGGACGTGGGGACGCATAACGACCACCCTGAGTTGTGCGGTCGTTGTATTGAAAACGTATATGGTGAAGGTGAAGCGCGACAGTTCGCATAATGAATTATGGATTTACCTACTTCTACTATGAATAAACGAACAGGGTCACTGTCGTGGTTGTGGCTAACGGCAGTGGTTATCGCATTAGATTTGGGCACCAAGTATATAGCTGATACGACGCTGAATTATGGTGACCCACACTCGATACTACCCGTGTTAGATATGACGTTGCTCTACAATACAGGAGCTGCGTTTAGCTTTTTGGCCCAAGCCGCAGGGTGGCAACGCTGGCTGTTTGTGCTCATTGCGATCGCTGTGAGTATTATGTTGACCGTATGGCTTAAGCGCACGGATAAAGCGCAATGGTGGCTTGGTATGGGGTTGGCTTTAATTCTTGGTGGTGCAATCGGTAACTTATATGACCGGATAGTCCAAGGTTATGTGGTGGATTTTATTTCAGTCCACTACAACGCTTACTATTTTCCTGCATTTAATCTGGCGGATACCGCTATTACGATTGGGGCTGCTTTGTTGATTATCGATATGATATTTTTAGAAAAGCAACGCGAGCCTGCATCAGATCAAACATAAAGTTGGAGTACAAATGAGTCAGTTAGTTATCGGCCCAGAAACTAAAGTGACACTGCACTTTGAGATACGTTTAGAAAATGGTGATGTTGTTGATAGTAACTTTGACAAACAACCTGCCAGCTTTTCGATCGGAGACGGTAGCATGTTGGCCGGTTTTGAGGCCGCTTTATTTGGTTTGAAAGTGGGTGAGCGAAAGGTATTAGCGATAACGCCAGAGCATGGCTTTGGGATGCCTAATCCTAGTAATCTGCATAAGATTGAGCGTGGCAACTTTGCCGATATTGATTTAGAACCAGGAGTGGTGGTGTCTTTTCAAGATCCAAGTGGTGAGCTGCCAGGTGTTATTCGCTCTTTTGATGATCAATTTGTTGAAGTGGATTTTAACCATCCACTTGCCGGTAAGCATCTTGAATTTGAAGTGGAAATAATCGATATAGCCGCTTAATGTAAGCATGGAATTCTTCGGGCCATGGATGGTCTTGTCTTTCTTGAGTGTTACTTTTTGACAACATATGTCTATTAAGTGGCAACCTCACTCATGTCAACATATACTTGATTTAATCTGTTTGGTTTTTATACAGTTTTCATCCGTACAATTCATCAAACGTCAAGGATGATGACAGCGGCAAGGAATACAATCGGCATGGTTCGTACACTAAGTTTTTGGCGGTTATTACTATGCGCTTGATGCGTGGATTTACATTAATTGAGCTGATGGTCACGATTGCTGTGCTGGCTATTATTGTGACGATAGGTATTCCTGGTTTTTCGAATCTTATCCGTAATACGACAGCATCGGGTTTGAGCAATGACATGGTAGGAACATTTCAGTTTGCGCGCAGCGAAGCTGTGAATCGTAACGAGCTCGTTGGGGTTTGCTCAGGTCAAACGGTAGCTGCTTGCGGTGCAGGTTGGACAAATGGCTGGATCGTCTTTGTTGTTAGTGATGGCGCTATCCTAAGGCGTTGGGAAGCGCCTGACTCAGACGCGATTATTAATCAAGATGCTGGCGCCAATAGCACTATTATATTTGGCGGTGATGGTAGAGCTGTAAGCGCAACTAATATTAATATGAATATCGATGGGTGCACGGATAATGAAGAGCGCGTATTAAGTATAAATACGTTAGGGCGTGTATCGATTCGTCGAGTTGCCTGTGCCACTTCTTCAAGTAGTTAATAAGTTAGTAAAAAACGCGGGGCGTAGAGTTGAGCGAAAAGTTACCTGAGTATGTGCGCCGTCAAGGTGGCGTAGGTTTGATTGAAGTGCTAGTGACATTAATCGTTTTGTCGATTGGGTTGTTAGGTTTTGCGTCATTACAAGTTCGCTCTGTTCAAATGAATCAAAGTGCAATGTCGCGAACCCAAGCGATTAATGCCGCTTATGATATTGTCGATCGAGTTATGGTTAACAAATCAGCAGCAGCGTTAAATACCTACGCTATCGCTATCGGCGCTGCGCCACCTAGCATGCCCACTACTATTGATTCACCAACGACAAGGGCTCAAGCTGATTTAAATGAATGGTTTCAGCAGGTCCAGCAGTTACCCTCAGGTGATGCCAGCTTAACTATAGTTGGCGCTAATGAGCAGCTAGAAGTCATAGTGTGCTGGGATGATGAACGTGGCCAAGGCGGAGCTTCAAGTGCTGGAAACTGTGGTGCTGATGGTTTGACTTTTTTTCGATTTCTGGCTGATATCTGATGAATAAAAAGTGCATTTGTAAGCAAAGCCAAGCGGGTTTTTCATTAATAGAGTTAATGGTCGCCTTGGTGCTTGGGTTAGTGCTGATGGGCGCTGTTGTTAATAGTTTTTTAAGCTCTAGCCAGACCTACCGTGTTCAAGAAGCTTTGTCTCGCTCGCAAGAGTCAGCTCGATTTGCGTTAGAAATTATAGGGCAAGAATTGAGGATGGCTGGGTTTGATAACCCTAGAGGAGCTGTTTTGCAGGGGTTTGTGGCAACGGAGGCTGATGCTAATTTGCCTTCTCCTGCTAGTGTGCTTGATACGAGAACCAGCGAAGTTATTTATATTGTGGCGCACGGAGATGGCGGCGATCTTTCCATTTATGTGGCTCCTGATGGTCAATCTGGGTTGCCAACACTGTATATAGATAACCAGCCTAGCGTTGAAGGTGTCGCGGATATTCAGTTTGAATACGGTATAAACAATGGTTCAGATTTGGACGAGGTCGATCAATTTCAAACAGCGGCCTTTGTTCCGGATTGGGAAGATGTGATCGCCGTAAGGGTTAACCTGCTCGTTTCTGCAGGGGATGCGGGTTTGGTTGATAATGCAATGACCTTTGCCGCAGGTACTCCTTTTAATGGATTTGATACCAGCGATCGTCGGATGTACCAAGTTTTTTCTACTACCGTTGCTTTACGTAATGCGATGTTAAATAAATAAACAGGGGTTTGGGTTTTATGGCACGGGATGACCGTCATTGTCGCTACATACAGAAAGAGTCAGGAGCCGCGTTGATTGTTGCTCTTGTGATGCTCTTGTTGATGGCTATTATCGGTGTTACTGCGATGCAAGGTGTCACATTGCAGGAAAAAATGACCGGCAATATGCGCGATAATCAAACGGCACTGTTTGCTGGTGAAATAGCATTAGACTACGCTGAAAGTTGGGTGGACTCTGAAGTAAATCCACCCGATAGCACAAGCTATGATGATTGTTCCGGTTGTGACGTGATAGGCACGGCGGTGTCAGATGATAACCCTACAGAGGTTGGGTTGCTTGGAAGTGATGCCGCTTATACCGCTTGGAAAAACCGAGCTAAAACGTTTGGTAATAACGTATTGGGCAATATAGCCGCTACTGATATTGATGGCCTTGCCGCGCAGCCTGAGTTCTTATTGGAATTCATGCTCCCTTCTAGCAGTGTTGATCCAGAAGATTACTTTGATGGGACCGGCATAGACACGTCTTCGGTCTCATGCACTAAGCCTGATACCTTCAATACAGGGGAAGGTGTCACTAAATACGATTATTGTTATCGCATTACAGCCGAAGCATTAGGGGCAAGTGATCAAGGTAAAGTGATTCTCCAAACCGAATATATCAAGCGTTATAACTGAGGAAGATATATGCGTTTTTTTGATGTTAAGTTATTGGTATCCAGCGTGTTGTGCTTCATGTCTCTCCATAGTGCAGCAGGCCAGTTAGGATTGGCAACCAGTCCTTTGACCGTGTCTACCAATGCACTGCCTAATATTATGTTGTTAATGGATACCTCAGGAAGCATGAATGCCATCATAGAAGATGATGGCTATACAGGTCCTAGTACAGCAGTGGACCAGTGGGACTATCGTGATACGAATAGCGGTAGTCTTTCAGATTGGTGGGCTTGGACTGAAATAGATTTGATCGCGGGTTATGTTAGCAGGGGGGCTTTACGTCAAGGGGAGTGTAGTTTTGGGTATTTTCAATTTAGAAAACAGTCAACTAATGAATCCAAATGCCTTGCAATCCCGGCTGCCTTGGATAGTGACAATAATAGTCTAGGCAACAGCACGCTCTACTCCGCTGGATATCTTACTTATTTGTTGAACACTTATGCTAACAATACTAATTTGTCGGGGGTTATACCGACAGAATATCGCATGGACGTTGCAAAAGAGGTAGCAAAAGAGCTTATCGAACAAACAAGCCCTGCTGGTAGCCCTAAAGCACGGTTTGGTTTAAGCCGCTTCAACGGCTCTACCAATAACGGTGCATTAATGTTAGCCGCCTGTAACCAAGATACATCAAACATTACGGGTAATAATATTATTAGCTCAATAGACAGCTTGTCCGCATTCGGTGCTACGCCACTCGCTGAGGCGTTGTATGACGTGACACGGTATTTTAGAGGACTGTCTAGTACATATGGTAACTTCTCCAATTTATTGTTTCCTAGCCCTATTCAATATAGGTGCCAGCAAAATTTCGCCATTGTATTAACTGATGGCTTTCCCACATTAGATAATAATTTTCCTAATAACGATTCCTATGGTGTGAGTTCTGAAAATTCAGGAAAAAATTTGCCTGATTGGGACGGCTTAAGTCCTACTACTCTGGAAGGCCAATATCCTAACTTCCCTCAGTATTCTGATGGATACGATGTGAATAGCACTTCTGGAAGTGCTGAGGGAACCACGCTGTATTTAGATGACATTGCATTATTTGCTCAAGAGTTAGACCTTAAACCAAATGGTAGTGAGTTAGATAATGACGGGAAAAGTTATAACGACCCTAACTTTCTGCAGCAAAACCTCAATACTTATACTGTGGGCTTTAGTATTGATAACCAGATGTTGAACGATGCTGCAGAATACGGTACGGGAGAGGCTTTTACAGCTAATAATAGGGAGCAGCTACTGGCAGCCTTAACCGCTGCAGTGGACTCAATCATCGCGCGCTCCGGCTCTGCTGCTTCTGCGGCGGCTAGTTCAGGTAGCGTGCAAGAAGGTACGAAGGTTTATCAGGCTCGTTTCAACAGTAGTGATTGGTCTGGTCAACTCTTAGCGTTTGAATTTGATGAAGATGGAAATTTAGATACGTCCAATACGGCGGTATCCGAAGGTGCGCTATGGGATGCCGGTTCGAATATTCCTGCTTGGAGCGAAAGAAATATTTTCAGCAATAACACTAGTGGCGGCATTCGTTTTCGTTGGGGGCAGTTCACTGCTTTAGAAAAACTAGACTACTTCAGTAACAATCAATCTTTACTGCAGTATATCCGAGGACGCCAAGGCTTTGATGAGTTCAGAGCAAGAACCTCTCTGTTAGGCGATATCGTGAACTCAACCCCTAAGTTCCAAGGTCCGCCCGATTCAGACTATTCTGAAAGTTTAGAGTCGGAAAGCTATGCCAGTTTCAAAACGACTTATGCCAATCGAGACCCATTAGTATATGTAGGTGCCAATGATGGCATGCTCCATGCCTTTGATGCTGAAACAGGTACCGAGCGTATGGCCTTCATCCCCAGTGCTGTGTTGCCTAACTTGGAGTCTTTATCAGATACCGGGTATTCACATCAATATTTCGTCGATGGTACCCCAACCATTCGGGATGCCTTTGTGGGGGGCGAATGGCGAACAATTCTAGTTGGGGGGCTTAACCTAGGTGGTAAGTCTATTTACGCATTAGATGTCACCGATCCTTCTCAATTTAGTGAATCGAATGATAACGCACAGCAGCTATTCAAATGGGAGTTCACTAATGAAGGTTTGGGCTTTACCTATAGCCAGCCTCTGATTGTGAAGCTGCATGATGGAAAATGGTATGCCGTTTTCGGTAGCGGGTACAACCCCGACATAGCAGACGGTGATGGACGTATTTTTATTGTCGATTTAGATACCGGGACGCTTACCAAAACGCTGACAACGAACGTCGGTATCGTTGAGGACTTGACGGGCTTAGCCCGTCCTAATGGTATTGGTAAAATAGCTCCGGTTGATTTAAATAACGATAATGTGGTCGATTATATTTATGCTGGTGACCTCTTTGGTAACTTGTGGAAGTTTGATCTGACAGGCTCAAGTCCAAGCGATTGGGCGTTAGATTATAAGTTATTTGAAGCATGCAGCGGTGTCTGTACTAATAGCGTTACGAGCCTTTTGAGCGATAATCACCAAGCTATTACAACCCAGCCTGTTGTCGGTAGTCATTCATCAGGAAAAGGGGTAATGGTGTATTTCGGGACGGGCAAATACTTAGAAACGACCGATAACAACGGTGCATCGGGCGGGGTTCAGAGTATTTATGGTATCTGGGATACAGGTGACCCGAACGGGGTCTCAGGTAGATCACAGCTGCAAGAGCAGAGTATTATGACAGAAGGTACCCATACCTTTACGGATGATAATGATACAGAAACTACCAGTGATGATACGTCTGTTTCTAACGAGTATCGAATTACTACCTCAATCCCATTAGAGGCGAATGATAAAGGGTGGTATCTAGATTTAGTCTCACCAACTAATGGTGAAGAAGGCGAGCGTCAAGTTACCGATATCGTCTTGCGGCGCGGAGTTTTGTATTTTAATACCAGTATCCCAGAAGCTGATACATGCAGCCCTACGGGTACATCATGGCTGATGGCCGTGAATGCTGAAAATGGCAATGCGACGCATAGTTCTACCTTCGATTATAACCAAGATGGTGTTTATGATGATGAAGATAAGGTCTCTGATGTTATTGCCTCTGGTATCAAATCTGACTCCAATGCGGCGCCGGTTATTCTTGCAGGCGATAATCAAGATGTTGTAATAGGTAACGATAGTTGCGACGGCACTGATTCATGTATAGAAGGAGTGAACAAAGGTACAGGTTTAGGGCGCCAGTATTGGAGGCAAATTTTTCAATGAAATATTTAAAAGACTTTCTTAAAGTGGGTGTTGTGAGTATCTCTTTACTTACATCAGGGCTATCTTTTGCATTGAATGGTCAAGGTAATATTGAAAGCATCAATAGGACAAAAGCCGTTATTATAACTATCGCGGGTGTTTCGTACCGTGTTCCGCGCAATTTGAAAATAAGCATTGGCCCTGAGAAAATTTATTCTGCTGATCTTAATGAAGGGGATTTGGTGGCCTTTGAAGCAACAGAACCAAAGAACAGCCAATTACCAAAAATTACATCAATGGAAGTGGTGCTTTATTAATGCCTCATAAATCAGAAGGTTTTACTCTAATAGAGCTGATGATTACCGTTGCTATTATTGGTATTTTGGCCGCTATTGCTTACCCTGCTTATCAAAATTTTGTTTTAAAGTCTTGGCGGGAGTCAGCTAAAGGGTGTTTGTTGGATTTGTCTCAAGCCATGGAACGAGGGTTCTCAACCAGCTCTCCAATGGCATATACGAACACGATACCTGGGTTGGCTTGTACTTCTGATTCAGGTATGGACAGCCGATATACTTTTGCTTTCAGTGTAAATACGACCACCACTTACACAATTACGGCGACTCCTTCTGGAGCTCAAGCTGGCGATGATTGCGGTACTTTAAGTATGGATCATACGGGCAGCAGAGGTGCTAGTTCTGGATCTAATTGTTGGTAAATTTAAGGGAGGTTTAAATTTGCCAAGCTAATTTACATTCTTAAATCATTGTTATTCAAGGAGGAAAACAATGGCTCGCTTATCGGACAAGGATTTATGTCAAGATGCGCTTAATCACAGTGATACTATTAAACAAAAAGGCTTCTCCCTCATTGAGCTGTTAGTCACGCTCGTTATTTCAGTTATTATTATCACTCTTGCCATCCCCGCCTTTACTCGTTGGATAAGTCAAAACGAGTTATCAAGCTCTGCCTTGTTATTTCGTCATGTAATGTCTGATGCTCGCTCGGAGGCTGTTAAACTAGGCCGTCCTGTTCGCTTGTGTAGCCGTGATGGTGCTTTGTTAGCTTGCGCAGGAACCTCGCTTACTGGAACCAGAGACTGGAGCCATGGCGCGATATTATTTTTAGATGTAGATGATAATCGCGCTTATGAGGCGAATACTGATTTGCTTTTACGTGCCTTTGAGTTACCTACAGCGCTATCGGCAACATGGAATCGAGGTCATAGTTTGTCATTCTTGCCGTCAGGGCGCATGAATTGGGGCTCTAATGGTACTTTTAAGCTTACGAGTAGTAACGAATTAATAAGCCCTGTTCATTTAGTTGTGGGCATACAGGGACGTATTCGTTCATTTGAACCATGAAATCCCCTACACTGTCGCTTATCGTTTCAAATAAGAAATACAGACGTCAAGATAGCGATTAGTGATAAATATGAGTGATTTTTTAGTAGTAGGCGGCGGTGTTATCGGTTTGATGCTTACACGAGAGCTAGCTTTAGCTGGCGCGAGCGTCACTTTGGTTGAGCGAGGGACGTGTGCAAAGGAGGCTTCTTGGGCAGGCGGAGGGATCGTTTCTCCTTTATACCCATGGCGCTATTCTTCAGCGGTAACTCAACTGGCAACTTGGTCTCAATCGTCTTATGTCCATTTAGCGGCAACCTTAACCGAAGAAACCGGCATTGATCCTGAGTTACGTCAAAAAGGCATGTACATGGTCGATGTTGAGGACCGTGACGCAGCGTTATCGTGGGCGGCAGCGTATCACCGCCCCTTGGTGGCAGTTGAAGCGAGTCACTTATATCACCATGAACCTGAGTTTGCTTCTGGTTATGAGTCGGCCTTATGGATGCCTGAGGTAAGCAGCATACGTAACCCTCGTTTGGGACAGGCTCTGCGCCGAAGTGTGATGGATTTAAAACAGGTTACATTACAAGAAAATACGGGTGTTGAGCGTTTTGTCGTTGAAGGGGAAACCGTCCTCGGCGTTCAAACATCTCAGGGAAATATTATGGCTGGGCATACAGTCGTTGCGTCAGGCTCTTGGACGGGGCATTTATTAGGTGGGCTATCAGTCTCTTTGCCGGTTGAGCCGGTTAAGGGGCAAATGATGGTCTTTAAAGCAGAGCCTAATATTGTTAATCGGGTTATTTTGATGGCCGGGCGTTATGTCATTCCACGAAGTGATGGGCGCATTTTAGTTGGTAGTACGCTTGAGCATGAGGGGTTTAATAAGCAAATCACTGAGAGTGCTCGGGAGTCTCTGTATCAAACAGCAGTGGGTATTATTCCGAGGTTAGCTGATTTTCCGGTAGAGCATCATTGGGCCGGGTTGAGGCCTGGGTCTCCTGAAGGAATCCCTTTTATAGGAGAGGTGCCGGGTTATCAAGGCATTTCTGTGAATGCAGGACAGTACCGAAACGGCTTGGTGTTAGCGCCTGCCTCTACTCGTTTGCAAGCTGATTTATTATTAGGACAAACACCGGTTATAGATCCACGTCCATACCAATTAGCTGGGCGGCTCGGTTCACTTTAATAAGCCGCTCAGTGATAGGTTATTAGCGCCGTATCAACCATGAAGATGGGGGCTATTGGTGTTGTCTAGCTATAAACCGTCATCGTAGATAGTTGGGATGGCTTCACGCTTGTGCTGTGTCTTGATGAAAATGCTAACAATACGGGCTTCTACTTCGCTGCTTACTGGCTTTCCTTCGAGGAAGTTGTCGATGTCATCATAGGAGAGCCCAAGTGCTTGTTCATCTGCTTTTTGAGGGGCAAGGCATTCTAAGTCAGCGGTTGGCGTTTTCTCAACAAGAATGTCTGGAGCACCGAGTGTTTTGGCGAGTAAGCGAACTTGGCGCTTGCTCAGGCCAAATAGAGGCACTAAATCGCAGGCACCGTCACCCCACTTGGTATAGAAGCCTGTGATATTTTCCGCTGAATGATCTGTACCCAATACTAAGCCGCCAAGAATACCGGCTATTTTATATTGCGCCACCATACGAGCGCGAGCTTTAACATTGCCTTTTGCAAAGTCGATAGCTTCTTCTGATGCTGATAAAAGCTGCTTTTCATGTAGTGCTTGAGTGACAGCGTCAACGATACCATCTGTGCCTGCTTTGACATTTACGGTGAGTGATTCAGATGGTTGAATAAAGCTAAGTGCGAGTTGTGCTTCATCTTCATCTTTTTGGATGCCGTATGGTAAACGCACAGCGACGAAACGATACGTTTGTGAGCCTGCTTCAAGATTTAGTTCGTCTACAGCAATTTGAGCTAAGCGCCCACACGTAGAAGAGTCAACACCGCCACTTATACCTAATACGAGAGTCTTAAGCCCAGAGCTTTGTAAGCGCTGTTTAATGAAAGCGACCCGTCTCGAAATTTCGTAACCGGGATCTATTTCGGGTAAAACTTTCATCTCGTCTCGGATAGCAGTGGCGTCCATTGGGTGCTCCTGAAATAGCTAATGGTCGTGTTTTATTCAAAAATGCCAAAGGTCGCACGGTGGTACCAAGGGCGCTCATTGGCTGAAGGTAGTGTATGCACGTCTTCGACTTCGATAACTTCCTCCTCAGACCCTAATAAACCAAATGTAGCTGTTTCCAACAAGGTTTTATGCTCTTGGCGGTAAGTTTTTACTGGGATGTCAGGATAATTGGTTGCCAACACTTCTTTTGATTTTGCCGCAAGGCGGTTCATACCGAGTTCGGTATAGGATTGGTACATGACAATCAACGCTTCAGGTACAGAAGGCGTTTCTTTAAGGTTTTCTACTACATAGCGGCCGCGGTTAGCTGCAGCAACAAATGCACCGCGTTTCATATAAAAACGGGCTACGTTAATTTCATGTTGGGCTAAGCGGTTTTTTAAGAAAATCATGCGTTTACGCGCATCTGGCGCATATTGGCTATCCGGGTATCGATTGAGCAATATTGAAAAGCTTTCGAAGGAATTCAGAGCCGCACCAGGGTCACGTTGAGTGATATCGATCGGTAAGTAGCGCTCTAAAAAAGTACGGTCTTGCTCAAAAGCCGTCAACCCTTTTAGATAATAGGCGTAGTCGATATTTTCGTGAGAAGGGTGCAGTCGAATAAATCGATCAGCGGCGGCACTGGCGGCGGCCGGTTCATAATTCTTATGATAGGCGTAGATTAGCTCTAATTGCGCCTGCTCGGAGTAGCGGCCAAATGGGTAGCGAGCCTCTAGAAGTTCAAGCTTTTTAACAGCATTACTATATTCGTCTTGCTCAAGGGCTTGGATTGCCTCTGAATATAGCTGTTCTTCAGGGATGTCAGGCGTTTCTTTTTCGCTTCCAAACCATGAACACGCAGACGCCATCACGGTGATGGCCACAATTCCTACTATTTTTGAAAAACGCATCTACTATTTATCCTGTTAACCAGCCTACGGAAATTCGGCGGCGTTCGTCGTATCGGTTATACTGACGTCAGTGCTTACCAGCCGCTTATTTAAACACAACCGGAAGCTAAGCAAAATCATCCGCGCAACAGATCGGTATATTGATGTCAGAAAAGATAGAATTAGAGGCAATAGTCTCTGGAGAGTTCAGTGGTAAGCGCTTAGATCAGGTAGTAGCGCAGCTGTTTTCGGACTATTCACGCTCGCGACTGCAAGAGTGGATAAAAGATGGTGCTATAACCGTAGATGGTAAGCCATCAAAGCCTCGTGAAAAGATGTTTGGTGGAGAGCGCATAGCCCTTAGTGCAGAGCTTGAAGCGATTGAGGGTCATGAGGGCGAAAATATACCGCTTGAGATCGTCTATGAAGACGATGATATTTTGGTCGTTAATAAACCGGCGGGCTTGGTTGTACATCCTGCCGTTGGGCATCGCACCGGCACGCTTATGAATGCTCTGTTATACCATATACCGGACATAGCTTTGGTGCCGAGGGCTGGCATTGTGCACCGGTTGGATATGGATACAACCGGTTTGATGGTTGTTGCCAAAACCGTGCAGGCGCAAACTGAGTTAGTAAAACAGTTACAAGAGCGCAGTATGGGGCGTGAGTATGAGGCGGTGAGTATTGGTGTTATGACCGGTGGAGGTTGCGTCGAAGAGCCTATAGCTCGTCATCCCCGAAACCGTCAGAAGATGGCCGTTGTACCGACAGGTAAAGAGGCGATAACGCACTACCGAGTCTTAGATAAGTATCGAGCGCACACTCATATACGTTTGAAACTAGAAACCGGCCGTACACATCAAATTCGTGTACACATGGCACACATTAACTATGCTCTGGTAGGAGATCCTTTTTACGGTGGTCGTTTTCGTCTACCAAAAGGTATTAGCACAGAGACTCAGGAATACTTGCGCAACTTTAAGCGCCAAGCTTTGCATGCAAAAAAACTAGAGTTATTTCATCCGGTCACCGGCGAGCTAATGTCATGGGAAGTCGACCTTCCTGAGGACTTTGCTCAACTTTTATCGGTTTTGCAGCGCGACAGAGATGAAAATGAGGCGCTTGGGTAACGAGTGCCTTGTCGCCTAAATCACACTAATCAACTGTGGGAGTAAAGATGGATTTTATACGACCTGATTGGAAAGCCCCTGCTCACATACAGGTGGCTTCGACCCTAAGGCTTGGTGGTGTGAGTAAGGCCCCGTTTGACGCTTTAAACCTAGGTGATCACGTGGATGATCACCCCGCTGCGGTCATTGAGAACCGTGAGCGACTTTTAAGCGCTTTAGACATCGAGCGTGCTCAATGGCTTACTCAGGTGCACGGTATCAAGTGTGTAGAGGCCAAAGGAGATGGGCGTGTTAGAGAAGCGGATGCATGTTGGACCGAAGACACTGGCTTAGCCTGCCTTGTTATGACTGCAGATTGTTTGCCGGTAGTTATGACTGATGGTCAGCGAGTATTAGCAGCGCATGCGGGTTGGAGAGGGTTGGCTAACGGAGTGTTAGAAGCTTCGCTGACTAACTTCGCAAGCCCTCATAACGTGCATGTCTGGCTTGGCCCCGCGATAGGTCCATTGGCGTTTGAAGTGGGGCCTGAAGTACGAGAGCGCTTCTGTGATCATAACTCCCAAGCATCCGAATGTTTTACTCCCTCTTTACGCGCAGGTAAGTGGTTGGCTGACCTTTATGAGCTTGCGCGCCTCCGTTTGTTTGAACAAGGTATTCAGCATGTCTCCGGTGGGGGCTTGTGTACATTTACTGATAAGCGTCGCTTCTTTTCGTATCGCCGCGATATTCAGACAGGCCGTATGGCAACGTTGATTTGGAAGACGGCGAGCTGACAATTTAATAAGCTACCAACACACTTGGCCAATACCTCCGCCCGTTTTCTTGATCTAGATTAATCTTTTAGGTTACATATGTCTGTTTTTTGAACAGTTGATGCTTGAATCTACGCGCTCTTATCCCCATATATATCGCAATGACAGGATGAATACGCCATGAAAACCATGTCGGTTCAAGAATTAGGAGAGTGTCGATGCGACCTGAAAAATTTACCTCTAAGTTACAAGAAGCGCTCGGCGAGGCGCAGTCGCTCGCCATCGGGAAAGATAACAACCAAATAGAGCCGATTCATTTGTTGGCTGCTTTCATAGAGCAGCGAGACGGTTCGGTTCGGCCATTGCTTGCCCAAGCGGGAGCTAACCCTCAACAGTTAACCCGTTTAATAGGTGAGGGGATTGATCGATTACCTACGATTAAAACCCCTGACGGTGAAATTCGGCTATCGCAAAACATGGCACGTATTTTTAACCTGACCGAAAAACTAGCACAACAGCGCGGAGATCAATTTATCGCAAGTGAGCTTGTTCTGCTGGCCATGCTTGATGACAAAAGTGATGCAGGTAAGGTTTTAAAAGAGGCAGGTGTTACAAAAGCCGCACTTGAAAAAGTTATTTCTGCTATGCGTGGTGGTGATAGCGTCAATGATGCGAATGCTGAGTCTAATAGGCAGGCGCTGGATAAATACTGCATAGACCTAACTGAACGAGCTGAATCCGGGAAGTTAGACCCCGTGATTGGACGAGATGATGAAATACGCCGCACCATTCAGGTTCTTCAGCGTCGTACCAAAAACAATCCGGTATTAATAGGTGAGCCTGGTGTAGGTAAAACGGCTATTGTTGAAGGCTTAGCGCAACGAATCGTAAACGGCGAAGTCCCTGAGGGCTTAAAAAACAAAAAAGTCTTGTCGCTGGATATGGGCTCCTTGATTGCTGGCGCTAAATTTAGGGGTGAGTTTGAAGAGCGTTTAAAAGCGGTGCTTAACGAGTTGTCTAAGCAAGAAGGCCAAGTGATCCTCTTTATTGATGAGCTGCACACTATGGTTGGGGCAGGTAAAGGCGAAGGCGCGATGGACGCTGGTAATATGCTTAAACCGGCTTTGGCGCGTGGTGAGCTTCACTGTGTTGGGGCAACGACATTAGATGAGTATCGTCAGTATGTAGAAAAAGACGCCGCCCTAGAGCGCCGTTTCCAGAAAGTGATAGTGGATGAGCCTAGCGAAGAAGATACCGTCGCTATTTTGCGTGGTCTAAAAGAGCGCTATGAGATCCATCACAGTGTCGATATTACGGACTCAGCTATTATTGCTGCCGCTAAATTGTCACAGCGTTATATCACTGACCGCCAGCTTCCTGATAAAGCGATTGATTTAATAGACGAGGCGGCCTCTCGTATCCGTATGGAAATGGACTCCAAGCCAGAAGATATGGATCGCCTTGAGCGTCGACTCATTCAATTGAAAATGGAGCGTGAAGCGCTTAAAAAAGAAAAGGATGAGGCCGCTCGTAAACGACTAGACGAACTGGAAAAAACGATAGCAACATTGGAACTTGAATTTGCAGATCTGGATGAAATCTGGAAAGCAGAAAAAGCTGCGCTGCAAGGCTCTCAAAAGGTTAAAGAAGAGCTTGATCAGGTGCGCACCGAGATGGAAAAAGCGCGCCGCGAAGGCGACTTGCAAAAGATGTCTGAGCTGCAGTATGGCCGGATTCCCGAGTTAGAAAAGCAGTTGGAGGCGGCTAATGAGGCAGAGCAAGCTGGCTTGCAACAAGGTAACAAGTTATTACGTAATAAAGTCACCGAAGAGGAAGTAGCGGAAGTCGTATCGCGCTGGACCGGTATTCCAATTAACAAAATGTTAGAGGGTGAGCGCGAAAAACTGCTACGTATGGAAGAAGAGCTTCATCATCGGGTCATTGGCCAGCGAGAGGCAGTAGAGGCCGTCGCTAACGCCGTGCGCCGATCCCGAGCAGGGCTGTCGGATCCTAACCGTCCAAATGGTAGTTTCCTTTTCTTGGGACCAACAGGGGTGGGTAAAACCGAGCTATGTAAAGCGTTGGCGAGTTACCTGTTTGATACCGAAGAAGCCATGGTGCGTATCGATATGTCCGAATTTATGGAGAAGCATTCCGTTGCACGTTTAATCGGAGCGCCTCCTGGGTATGTCGGTTATGAAGAGGGAGGGTATTTAACAGAGGCAGTGCGCCGTAAGCCGTATTCAGTGCTGTTGTTGGACGAGGTTGAAAAAGCGCACCCTGATGTCTTTAATATTTTGTTGCAAGTGCTAGAAGATGGTCGTTTAACCGATGGACAAGGTCGTACCGTTGATTTTAGAAACACTATTGTTGTGATGACATCAAACTTAGGCTCTCACCTGATCCAGAGCTTTAATGATGATGACGATTACGACTTAATGAAACGGGCCGTCATGGAAGAGGTGGGATCGCACTTCCGCCCTGAGGTGATTAACCGTATAGATGAAGTGGTTGTCTTCCATAGTTTGCGCAAAGATCAAGTGTCAGGTATTGCTAATATTCAGCTTGATCGCCTACGTGAACGCTTGGCAGAACGGGATCTTACCTTAACTCTTACCAGCTCGGCACTGGATAAGTTGGTTGATCTCGGCTTTGAGCCAGTTTATGGTGCGCGGCCGTTAAAACGCGCCATTCAGCAACATCTAGAGAACCCGTTGGCACAATCGCTTTTGGCTGGTCAGTACTTGCCGGGGCATGAGATTGTGGTAGATGTGGAGGCCGGCGAGTTTGTCTTTCGCTAAAGGTGCTGAATAGTCAAAACATTGTTAAGTACTAGCCCGCTACAGAGCGGGCTTTTTTTTTAGCGTTTTTTGAGGATATGAAGGGGCTATTTACTGGTGAAAAGTGGTTTTATAGCCTAGTTTTATATGAGTAGGGGCTAATAGATAAAATCAGTATAGAGAGAGCTGAATGAAGTGTCTGAATGTGTTGGTAGTGGATGATGCAAAGTTTATTTGCGAGCATGTAACTAAAATTGTTCACGAGTCCTTTCCCTCGTCTGTTGTTAAATCGGCTTTTAACGGCGAAGACGCCCAACAAATTATGTCGTCTATTACATTTGATCTGATTTTATGCGATTGGGAAATGCCGCATATGAATGGTCTAGAGCTGTTAAAGTGGACGCGCCAGCAAGACGCTTATAAAACGACGCCCTATGTCATGATTACAAGCCGTGGCGAGCGTGAATATGTCTTAAAAGCCATTCAGGCTGGTGTGAACGATTATCTAGGTAAACCGTTTACTAGTGAGCAGTTGATTCAAAAAATTAATAAGATGTTGGGCAAAAAGACCAGTGTCGAAGCTCGCATGGTCAAAGATGATGCGAAACCCGAGACGGGCACCATGACAGCAGGAAGCGAAGCGCAAGCTAAGCATATTCCAAAACCTAAAGGTATGGCACATTTAAGGGTTCGCAATGACATCTACAAATGTGCCATTAAGGACCTTAGCCTTAAGGAAGTGTTCGCTGTCGTAAAAAATGAGGGCAATTATCCCGTTGTTTTAGATCAAGCTGTCATTGATATTGAATCAATGGACGGCGGTAATGTTGCACGTTTGAATGGCTTTATCCGTATGGTTGAAGCGGCAGAAGCTCATATCGAAACGCCCTATATTAATATTCTAGTAGCGCTGGTGGATGATGACCCTGAAAAAATGGATCATTTGTCGCGATATATAGCCCAAGCTCGTTAGTGATTGATATACCAACCGGCTTAGTCGCGAGGCCTGACTAACTGAGTACGGCGTAAGTCGCTGTAAAACATACCGAGACAAGCCGCCGCAATTGAAACCGCAAACAAGTCAGTATGTGCAAAACCACCATTATAGGTAAGCAACCTAATCGTCGCCGCAAAGAGCAGTAAGACAATAATGATGAAAAGCCATGGCGTAAACCAAGCCTGCAATCGATGGGCAAGCGATACGCCGAGCCACGAGCAAAATAACCCAGCTGATGCGCCGGTTAATACATCAACAGGCCAGTGCACTCCCACAGCTATTCGTGAATAACCAATCAGAGCAGCTAGCAGTAAAGCGCAGACTTGTGCGACCCGAGATTGGCATAAGTGTGTCACTAGTCCAGCCGCTAAAAAAGCAGTCGCTGTATGCCCTGACGGGGTGCTATTGGCTGTTAACGCCGAACCTATTAAACGAAATGAGTCGTGGGCAAGGGTTGCGGGTGGTCTAGCCGTATGAAAGTACAGCTTTAACCCTTGAGTCATTAATATGCCAATGATGCCGGCGAATAGCATGGCGAGTGTAAAGCGAGGGTAGCGTAAGCTTAGGGCTAAACCCATGGCCAGTATTGGCCATTTATCGCCACTAAAAGTGATGTACTCCCACATCAAGGCAGGGAAGGGTAAGCTATAAGCTTGCAAGGTGTAGAACCCTGTTGTTAATCCACCCGGCAAAAACAATACCGACAAGCCTGTCAGCAGTAATATGCCGGCCAGCGGGATTTGCCAAAACTGCGCTGGTGGGATGGCGTCGCTGCTCTCAATATGTTCCTGTAAATGGTTAAGGTGGCGCATACATAATTGCTCTCTAATGATCGGTAAGCAGACACCCTGCGATGCTGGCTGACGCGCGAGTGAATATTGTCTTGGGTAACTTATTACACATTGACATAAAAATTGGGTTTATTAAAAGTAATAATACTTCTGTAACAGAGTGGCAGGGGCGATAATAGATTCCTATTTTCATTGAGGATTTAAAGCGTGCTTAGCTATAAACACGGGTTTCATGCGGGAAACTTTGCCGATGTACACAAGCATATGGTGCTAGTGCAATTGATTAACGCGCTGAATCAGAAGCCTAAGCCGTGGAGTTATTTGGAGACTCACGGCGGGAAAGCCCATTATGATTTAACAGACGAGCAAGCAGAAAAAACCGGTGAATATAAAAAGGGAATTGCACCTGTGTGGGCTGCTGCTCAGCCGCCTACATTGGTCGCCAATTATTTAGCTCAGGTGAGTGCTGAAAATACCGGCCGTCTATTGCGTTACTACCCTGGATCTCCCGCTATAGCGGCTAGCATGGCGAGAGAAGATGATCGTATCGCGATTATGGAACTTCACGCGAATGAATATGAACTAATTAATAAATACTTTAAGCGTAATACACAGGTTGCTATCCACCATCGCGATGGTTATGAAGGTGTGTTGTCAATGTTGCCGCCTAAACCCAATCGCGGCGTGGTATTGATTGACCCGTCTTACGAAGTAAAAAGTGAGTATCAAGAGGTCGCTCGATTTATCAAAAAGGCACACCAGCGCTGGCCTATTGGCGTGTACGCCGTGTGGTATCCTATTTTGAAAGCGGGCTTACATCGAGCGATGCTACAAAGTGTAGCGTCGTCAGGTATTCGCAAGGTATTTGTTTCCGAGTTTTACCAAAAGTCATCAAATAGTGGTCGTATGTTTGGTAGCGGTATGATGTTGATTAATCCACCTTGGCAGCTGGAAGAACAGCTGGGATCTGTCATGCCGTGGTTGGAGCGGACTCTAGCAGAAAGTGATGCTGATTCATCATCAGGGCGATGGTTGGTGCCGGAATAGTACGGGCTACCTAAAGGAGCTGGATGGGTAAACTCAATCAGTATATTAATACAGTGGCGTTATTACTTGCGCAGCTCATGAATGGATAAACAAAAGGTTGTAGCACTATCGACACAAATGGATTTATTTTTTTAGCCGGGGTTTTATTGTTGGTTAGCATACTAGCCAGCTCCTTAACCGTCCGTGCTGGGTTGCCCCTTTTACTCGTCTTTCTTGGCGTGGGAATGCTGGCAGGTGAAGAAGGCATTGGGCAACTGGACTTTGATAATTCAGGCCTCGCTTTTTTTGTTGGTAACTTGTCGCTTGCCGTTATTTTGCTGGATGGTGGTATGCGAACCAAGACCAGTACCTTCCGGGTTGCGTTATGGCCCTCATTGTCATTAGCCACATTGGGTGTCGTGTTAACCACGGCTGCTGTGGGAGCATTTGCCGCATGGTTGCTGGATGTAAAGCTCATCTATGGCTTGCTACTGGGGGCAATCGTTGGCTCTACTGATGCCGCCGCTGTTTTTAGTCTACTCCGTAATAGTGGTGTAAGACTTAACGAACGTGTGGGGGGGACTCTCGAGATTGAGTCGGGTGCCAATGACCCCATGGCCATTTTGCTGGTTGTTATGCTGACCGGTTTGCTACAGACGGCAGATCATTTGAGTGTTTGGGCTTTTCTAGCTCAAATGTTCCAGCAGTTTGCACTGGGTAGCATTATCGGTTTGTTAGGCGGCAAGCTATTACTCTTGATTTTACGTCGAGTTCCTTTAGTGGAAGGCCTGTACGCTATTCTCATTATTTCATTTGGGTTGGCTGTGTTTTCTGGCGTTAATATGGTGGGCGGCAGTGGCTTTTTAGCGGTTTATTTAGCGGGCTTAACCGTCGGTAATGGGCATCTCAAACAGCTGGAGTCTATCTCTAAGGTGATGGATGGGTTAGCTTGGCTGGCTCAGGCGGGTATGTTCTTATTGTTAGGATTGTTGGTTACACCATCTAGCTTATTAACGCACGGCTTAGAAGCGCTAGCCATTGCCGCGTTTTTGATTTTTGTGGCGCGTCCACTGGCCGTGATGGTTTGCTTGCTCCCGTTTGATTTTCGTTGGTCTGAAAATTTTTATATAAGTTGGGTTGGATTGCGCGGTGCGGTTCCCATTGTGTTAGCTTTATACCCAGTGATAGCAGGCTTAACCAATGCGAACTTGTTATTTGAAATAACCTTTACGGTTGTGCTCATCTCGCTATTGTTACAAGGCTCTACGGTACCGCTAGTAGCGCGTTGGTTGAAGGTTGTGGTGCCTCCTGCACCGGCTCCCACTACTCGCTTTTCATTAATTGACGATGTGAACTCGCATTATTCATTGGAGCTGTACGAGTTTTTTGTACAAGCTGACTCGCTGCATATCCCCGCTTCAGTCGTACAAAACGTGCCAAGTGCGACGGTTTCTACGCCTCAGTTAGTGGCCTTAGTTCGGGACAAAAAACCGATGGTGGTTAATGCAGAAACCGAGCTAAAAGCGGGTGATAGAATTTGGATGCTGTTGCACCCTGATGATGTGAACGAAGTTGCATTGCGCTTTTCACAACAAACATCAGAGTCATTTCTGCTGCAGAACTTTTTTGGTGAGTTTTCCATACGAGGTGATGCGTCGTTGCTGGATTTGGCAAAAGTGTATGGTGTGCCTCTTGAAGGGATTAGCGCTGAAGACACGGCAGCTGAGTTGTTACAACGCCAATTGGGTAAATCGCTGGTGGTCGGTGACAGAGCACGCTTTGGAAACCTGAGATTAACCATCCGTCAAATGAATGGTAATCAAATAGAGGTTATTGGCCTTAAGCTTCACGACAAGGCTCAATAATACTGCTGGTATAAAGTAAGTGCAGTGCCGGCTAATCGTAACGGCGTGTTAGCCAGCCTGCCTAAATTAGACCTTTAATAGAGAGCTGTTTCGTCTTTGACCAGATCAATTAGCAGTTGCAAGAAAAGGTCATCCGCTTCACTGTGTTCAAGAGGGATCTTAACGTTGGTGGTTGAGGAAAGCTCTTCAGCAATTAGGACGGCAGCATCTTTCTTTCCCAAATGTTTGCGCGTTATTTCTTTAGCATGAGCGCAGATCTCTGGCTCGCTAAACACCTTACGAATAAACAGTAGCAATTCATTAATCACGCGCTCTTTGTTTTTAATTTCTTTAATGGCCATTCTGTACTCTCCGCAAACAGACCCTGTATACATTTCTTACACTATAAACCTAGTTTTGGGTCTACGCATCCGTTGAGTTGTTCCTATTTTTAAAATGATTGTTCAAAAAAAATGCAGTTTCCTTGAATGGAAGGCGATGAAGTGAGAAAATATCGCGCTATTTTTCTTCGTTTTCAGCAGTAGGAAACCCCGAGGCTGTCAGCGAAACTAAGCAATACCCAGCTTATTTAGTCTCAGTAGGTCTGCCGGTTAAGTGATCCTTTGCCAGCATTCATCAGAACGTGGGCCTAATCCTTTTGCTAGGTTTTCGCTGCTCCGGCGTCATCAGCGCTGCGGCAGTACATGTTCATTTTGCAGAATCTCTGAACTTATATTCACCGCAGAGTCGGTGACGATTAGAGGGTAATAACGTGGAATTACTATCAGGCGCAGAAATGGTTGTTCGCGCCCTGCGCGATCAGGGTGTGAAATATATATACGGCTATCCGGGCGGGGCGTTGCTGCATCTATATGATGCCATCTTCCAGCAAGACGAGGTCGAACATATTCTGGTGCGCCACGAGCAAGCTGCTACACACATGGCTGATGCTTATGCGCGCGCTACCGGTAAAGCCGGCGTCGCGCTGGTCACATCGGGTCCAGGTGCAACGAATGCAGTAACAGGTATCGCAACCGCTTATATGGATTCTATTCCAATGGTTGTTATCACAGGTCAGGTGATGAGTCACTTGATAGGTGAAGATGCGTTTCAAGAAACCGATATGATCGGTATTTCTCGACCGATTGTTAAGCACAGCTTTAGCATTCAGCGTCCAGAAGAAATTCCTGAAGTGATCCGTAAGGCCTTCCACATTGCAGAGTCAGGTCGTCCTGGTCCAGTTGTGGTCGATATCCCTAAGGATATGACAACGCCAACCGATCGTTTTCAGTATGAGTTTCCGGCTGATGTGAAGCTGCGTTCATACAATCCGGTTACCAAAGGGCATAGCGGCCAAATTAAAAAAGCATTTGATATGCTGATGTCGGCTAAGCGTCCAGTGATTTACACCGGTGGTGGTGTCATCATGGGTGATGCGAGTGCGGAGCTAATAGAGCTTGCGCAAGCGCTGAATTTCCCTGTGACGAATACCTTAATGGGGTTAGGTGGCTACCCAGGCACAGATCGCCAGTTTATTGGCATGCTGGGTATGCATGGCAGCTATGAAGCAAACATGGCGATGCACCACAGTGATCTTATTTTAGCGGTGGGTGCGCGTTTTGATGACCGTGTCACTAACGCCACAGAAAAATTCTGCCCTACTGCCAAGATTATTCATATCGATGTTGACCCTGCTTCGATCTCTAAGACCATCCGTGCAGATGTGCCTATTGTTGGTGCCGCAAAACTCGTCTTAGAAGATATGATCCAGTTGCTTAAAGGCACGAAAAAATCAGTTGATCAAGCGGCGCTTGCTAGCTGGTGGAAGCAAATTGATGAATGGCGTGAGCGTCACGGTGGTCGTTTCTTAACGGACTCCGAGTTAATGAAGCCTCAGCAAGTTATCGAAATGCTCAGCAAGGTTACTAACGGTGATGCATACGTCTGCTCAGATGTTGGTCAGCACCAAATGTTTGCCGCGCAATATTACAAGTTCAATAAGCCGAATCGTTGGATCAACTCCGGTGGTCTAGGTACGATGGGCTTTGGTTTGCCGGCAGCGATGGGCGTTAAGCTTAACTTCCCTGATGCTGATGTTGCCTGTGTAACGGGTGAAGGTAGTATCCAGATGAATATCCAAGAGCTATCGACTTGTAAACAGTACGATATGCCGGTGAAAATCATCTGCTTGAACAACCAGTCGTTGGGTATGGTTCGTCAGTGGCAAGATATGAACTATGAGTCTCGTCATTCGCAATCTTATATGAAGTCGCTACCTGATTTTGTGAAGTTGGTCGAGTCTTACGGCCATGTTGGTATCAAAGTTGATAAATACAGTGATTTGGAAGCGGCGATGACCGAAGCTTTCTCGTTAAAGGATCGCTTAGTATTTATGGATATTGCGGTTGATCCGCATGAGCACGTGTATCCGATGCAGGTTCCGCGTGGCACGATGCGCGACATGTGGCTTAGCAAAACGGAGAGGACATAAAAATGCGTCATATCATTTCTGTTCTTTTAGAAAACGAACCGGGTGCTTTGTCACGTGTTGTGGGTCTGTTCTCGCAGCGTAACTTCAACATTGAAACGTTAACGGTTGCGCCAACTGATGACGATACCTTGTCTCGCTTAACGGTGACGACAGAGGGTGATGATCGTGTTGTTGAGCAAATCACGAAGCAGCTCAATAAGCTGATTGATGTTGTTAAGGTCGTGGACTTGACTGAAGGTGAGCACATTGAGCGTGAGCTAATGATGATCAAGTTCAAAGCCTCCGGTGCATATCGTGCCGAAGTTAAGCGTACGGCGGATATTTTCCGAGGTCAGATAATTGACATTACGCCTAACACTTACACCGTTCAGCTGGTTGGCTCTAGTGCTAAGTTAGACGCATTCATTGATGCATTGGGAACAACGAATGTCATTGAAGTCGTTCGTTCTGGTGTTTCAGGGATAGCGCGCGGCGAGAAAGTGCTCAGCCTATAAGCCTTGATCCATCTATATGATAAAGCCGCTCATTATTGAGCGGCTTTTTTGTGGCTGCTCGATAAGCTTTAAGCAAAGTTGTGTCTTGTATATGCTTGCTATCTGGGGAGCAGAGACGGTAAGCTGCTAAAGCATTTTCGGCGGATAAGTATCGCTTGTCTGTATCGCGTTAACTTATGCACTGTAAATGGAGTTATCATGCATAAGACCCAAGTGCTTATCACTATCGATACCGAGTTTTCGATAGCCGGTGCTTTAAACCCATCTTTAAACGTAAAGCCAGTAGCTGACCCTGTCGTTTGTGGTACCTATAAGGGGAAAGAGCAGGGGCTTGGTTTCTTGCTCGATACATTTGCTCGCTTTAACACTAAAGCTGTATTTTTTGTTGAAGCGATTAATCAGTGCCATTTTGGGTTAGAGCCCATGGGGCGATTGGTTGAGCGCATTGCCCCTCTTCATGATGTCCAACTGCATACCCACCCCGTTTGGGCCGCATTCGACCGAGATGTGGTAAGGCGTGATCGTCCTTTGTTTCCTGTGAATGATTCTTTGCTTGGGCGTTCAGCTGAGCAAGTTGACGCTATTTTAGATATCGGCCTTAACACCTTTGAGGCTTGGGGATTGCCTGCGCCTATCGCAATTCGCACAGGGAGCTTATTAGTTGAACCCGCTTTATATCCTGCCTTTTTAAAACAAGGCCTGCGTTGGAGTTCTAGTATTGGGGTGGGTATTTATCGACCGAGTGATTCATATTTAAACATTGAACACGGTGTTGTAAATGTGGAAGGCGTTAAAGAGCTGCCTGTTACCAGCTTTATCGATATGCCCCGTTTAAGGCCTGCTCACCGTAAAACCTTACAAGTTACCTCTTGCAGTTGGCCTGAAATGCGCGCTGTGCTTAATAGGGCACATCAAGAAAAGATAGATCAAGTTGTCATCCTAACTCACCCTTTTGAATACTTTAAACGCAAGGATTACCGATTTGCGGTGCGTCGCCCTAACCGCGTTAATCAGCAACGTTTAGTTTCTTTATGTCGTTTTTTAGATGAGAACCGTGACCGTTTTGAGTCGACGGACTTTCGCACCTTGGATCAAGGTGTTAGAGACGCACCTGAGACCAGCGAGCGTTCGCTTTCTTTGAGTTCGCCAAGCGATGTATTGGCATTGGCGCGTATGGGGCATAACAAGTTTAATGATGTGGTGTGGTGGTATTAGCTCAGTGAATCAAGACGTTATTATCGTATTAGGTATCGATAACCCCACGGGGCTATGTTTGTGTCGAGAGCTCTCAGAACAAGGGGTTGAGGTTGTTGGCTTATTTGCTTCTCGTTTTTCAATTGGGGCAGCTTCTAAACACGTAAGTACTGCCTATCGGCGTGCTAATAAAGATGAATTGATCGAGCAACTGTTGGGTTTGGCCGCGAAACATAAGGCGAAAGCACTCTTAGCGGTTGCCGAGAACGATATCCAGTGGATCAATTTGCATCGAGATCAGTTTTCAGATGTGGCTTTGTTGTTCCCAGAGCAAAGCACAATGGATCGCGTTTTGGATAAAGCCCAGACCTATCGACACGCCAAAGCGTTAGGTATTCCAGTGCCTGAAACTTACGAAATTGAAACCCTGGAAGCGTTAGCGGCGTTACGTGATGAGTTGGTTTTTCCGGTGGTTGTTAAATGGAAAGAGCCTGTCGCTATTATTCCTAAGCTATCAGCCCTTGGCGTGCCCCTTGTGAAGGCCGAGTACGTATATTCTTTTGAGCAATTAACTCAGGTGTTGGCCACTTATGAGCCTGTAGGCGAGTTTCCCCTTATTCAGGAGTATCGTAAAGGTGTCGGGTTAGGTCAGTTCTTCCTGATTCACGACGGACAGGTTTTACAGCGGTTTCAGCATCAGCGTATCCATGAATGGCCTCCTGAGGGGGGATATTCAACCGTCTGCCGGTCGCTACCACAAGCGGAGCATCAAGAGCTAAGTCGGTTATCTGAGGCGCTACTCAAAGCTTTGGATTGGGAAGGAGTTGCCATGGTGGAATATCGGTATGATGAGGCAACAAAGCAAGCGGTTTTGATGGAAATAAATGGACGTTTTTGGGGGAGTTTTCCGTTGGCATATCATGCTAACGCTGGGTTCGCATGGCGGCTTTACCAAGCGGGTGTTTATGGACGGGGACTCCCCGAGTCACAGGTCACGCCGGGTCTTGAATGCCGCTTTATGGTGCCAGAAACAAAACGCTTATTGAGAGTATTGTTGCAGCCCTCCAAGATAAAAGACCGCTCCTATCACAACACACCGCTTGGTGATCTGGGGCGTTACTTATTAAGCTTTGTGAATCCTAAAACGCGGTATTTTGTTTTCATGCTAACAGATGCAAAGCCCTTCTTTCGCGATGTGAAGGGCATGATGAGTGGTGTTATTAAACGGTTCACGCGTGGGTAGTTGATGTGTCATGGGGCTGTTCTTTAGAAGCCTGCAGTTGTGTTTCTTTTTGAGCGTCCAGCATAGAGAGTAATGCGCGGGTCGACTCCTCAATTCTGTTAAAGCAGCTGGTGTAGTAATCAGAAGATAATGTGTGCGGGTCATGAATATGCACGTAGCGGCGTTTGGGTAGCGAGCCAAGAAGCAAAATACGGGCGTCTTGTCCGTATCGTTCACGCAATATGTTGGCGTGGCGTATCTCCATCACTAAAAACAAATCCCCTTCTTGCTGCTCAAAGTCACTCATATTAGTGGCTTTGTGTGATGTCAGATCAATAAAGCGGTCGGCCGCTTTTTGGATGGCTAGATCAGTAGCCGGAGCCCCCGTCGTTGTCGATAGTCCTATTGAGCAGGTCGGGAAATGGCTGCGATGACGGGTGTAGGCTTCGGCATACGCGCTTCGGTTAATATTGCCAAGGCAGACAAAGACTAAACGTTGGATGCTGGCTGGTTCGAAATGTAAATAGGGGTCTATACGTCCTGTTTTGGCGCTTAGTCGTGCTAAAGCGAGACGGATATAACCACGATAGGTGCCATAACGAGCATTAATAGAATGAATGAGTGATGTCATCTGCAATTCCTTTGCATGCCAAACGAAGACTGCATCATAGCAGGGCGAAATAACTTTGAATATCCGATTCGCGTTTCCAAAATATTGACTGATGTTAATAATCGCGTATGTTCGATGTAATACTTGCCTTGATAGTCAGGTTTAAGTTTATCTTTATGCGCTGTTCTGTAGCTTGGATTATTTGGAGTACTCAATGAAACGACTCATTACTACCTTAGCGATCGTTGCCCCCATGTCTTTTTCAGCCGTTGCGGCGGACATTAAACCTGCTGTGGTGTTTGATATGGGAGGGAAGTTCGATCAATCCTTCAATCAAGGTGTATATGAAGGGGTGGAGCGTTTTAAGAGCGAAACGGGAACAAAGTATCGCGAATTTGAAGTAACGAACCCATCTCAGCGTGAGCAAGCCGTGCGAAAGATGGCACAGCGCGGCGCTAATCCTATCATTAGTGTTGGGTTTGCTCAGGCTGCGGCAGTGGAAAAAGTCGCTTCTGAGTTCCCTGATACTCAAATTACCCTTATTGATGCCGTAGTTGATCAGCCTAATGTGCAGTCTGTCGTTTTCAAAGAGCACGAAGGATCTTTTTTGGTAGGAATGCTGGCGGCGTTAAAATCGCAAACCAAAACGGTTAGCTTTATCGGTGGGATGGATATTCCGCTGATCCGTAAGTTTAATTGCGGTTATGCTCAAGGTGCCAAATATGCGATGGATGATATAACCGTAATTAGTAATATGACTGGATCTACACCGACGGCGTGGAATGATCCCTCTAAGGGAGCCGAATTAGCGCGTAGCCAATTTGATCGCGGATCTGATGTTGTTTTTGCTGCCGCAGGGGGAACGGGGATTGGTGTTTATCAAGCGGCTAAAGATGCGGGTAAATACGCGATTGGTGTGGACTCGAATCAAAACCACCTCCATCCAGGTACTATGTTAACGTCGATGACAAAGCAAGTGGATGTGGCGGCGTATAGCTCACTAAAATCCGCGGCGGATGATACGTGGAAACCCGGCGTTCAAGTGTTAGGTTTAGCTGAAAATGGAGTGTCGTGGGCACTGGATGAGCATAACAAAAGCTTGATTACTCCTGAGATGAAAGAGGCCGTCGAGAAAGCGAAGCAGGCCATTATTAACGGAGACCTTGTCGTTCATGATTACATGAGTGACAACAGCTGTCCTGCTTTAGACTAGATAACAAGGTGAGCAAACATGCACTCGCCAATCCCAGATGATTACTCAGCCTCGTGTGCTCCGGCTATCGCCTTACGGGGGATTTCTAAACGTTTTGGTGCAGTTAAAGCCAACAATGACGTAGATTTGACGGTTGCCCGTGGGGAAATTCATGGAATCATAGGTGAAAATGGAGCCGGAAAGTCGACATTAATGAGTATCCTTTATGGTTTTTATGAAGCGGACTCGGGTTCTATTTCTGTCAAAGGAGAGTTGGTTGATATAAAGAACGCCAACGATGCGATCGCCGTAGGTATTGGTATGGTCCATCAGCATTTTATGCTGGTGGATAACTTTAGCGTTTTAGAAAACGTGATGCTGGGAGCAGAAAAAAGTTTCTCTTTAGCGACCAGTGTCAGCCAAACGCGCAAAGCGCTTGCTGCATTATCAGATCAGCATGGTTTAGCGGTAGATCCCGATGCGATTACTGGAGATCTCCCAGTCGGGTTGCAGCAGCGCGTGGAAATTCTAAAAGCGTTATATCGTGGAGCCGAAGTACTCATTCTTGATGAACCTACCGGTGTCCTGACTCCTCAAGAAGTAGAGCAGTTATTCGATATCCTCAATACGCTGCGTGAGCAGGGTGTCAGTGTTTTATTGATTACGCATAAGCTGCAGGAGGTGTTGGCAATTACTGATAAAGTATCAGTAATGCGAGCCGGTACCATGGTGGCTGAGCGAACAACGGTGGATACTTCTAAAGAAGAGTTAGCCGAGCTGATGGTAGGTCGCAAAGTACTGCTGCACGTGGATAAATCACCTGCAAACCCTCAGCAAACGTTGTTAGATGTAGTGGATATTTCTTGGACTGACCCGCGTGGAGTTGAGCGCTTAAAGTCAATTAATCTTCAGTTGCGTGCCGGTGAAATAGTCGGGGTGGCTGGGGTGTCTGGAAATGGTCAAACCGAGCTTTTATCTTTGTTAGCGGGTATTGCTCCCGTTCAGCAGGGGCATTTAAATGTGTGTGGTACACGTGTTGATGCCACCTCATTACTCGATGCAAAGTCATTTCGGCATTTAGGTGTTGGGCATGTGGCTGAAGACCGTCACCGAATGGGGATGGTGAGTGCTTTTTCAGCCAGGGAGACAGCGATCATGGGGTTTGAAGAATCTGACGCGTACAAGTCTTCCGGGGTGGCGGGTGCTTTGGGATTAATGAGCAGCTCCCGCGTGACAGAGCATTGCGAGACGTTAATGGCGCAGTTTGATGTTAGGCCTGCTGATCCTCATTTAAAATCGGCTAATTTCTCTGGCGGCAATCAGCAAAAATTGTGTATTGCTCGTGAAATGGAGCATCAGCCAAAAGTGTTATTGGTTGGACAGCCTACACGAGGAGTCGATATCGGAGCGATCGAGTTTATTCATCAACAGCTTGTTGAGCTGCGTGATGCCGGTAGCGCCATTCTCGTAGTCTCTGTTGAGCTGGAAGAGGTCATGTCACTATGTGATCGTATTGTTGTGATGTCAGAGGGCCGTATTGTGGGAGAAATGGAGTCCAATGAAGCCGATGCGCAACGCTTAGGTCTGATGATGGGTATTTCTTCGACCTCGGAGACACGCTCATGAGCCAAAAAACATTACCTGTTTGGGTCGATATCGCCTTAATTCCATTGATTAATGTGCTACTTGCGTTTGTTGTCGCCGCCGGTGTCATTGTGTTGATCGGTGAAAATCCGTTAGAAGCGGTCAATATTATGTTGATGGGGGCTTTTGGCTATGATGAGGGTATTGGTTATACCTTGTACTACACCACAAACTTTATTTTTACGGGTTTAGCCGTTGCAATTGCGTTTCACGCGGGCTTATTCAATATAGGTGGAGAGGGGCAAGCATACATTGGAGGGCTGGGCGTTGGGTTAATGTGCTTGGCACTGGATGCTTGGTTACCTTGGTATTTATTGCTGCCGTTGGCTATTTTTTCGGGGGCTCTTTTTGGAGCGCTTTGGGCATATATCCCCGGCTATCTGCAGGCATATCGTGGTAGCCATATTGTTATCACTACTATTATGTTTAATTTTATAGCATCCGCTTTAATGGTTTATCTTCTCGTTAATGTGTTAATTCAGCCGGGCGCGATGTCTCCTGAATCACGTCGTATTGCGGATAATGCAACCCTTCCTTTCATGCACGAAGTCTTTGGTGCGATGGGGATGGATATTGCCTCCAGCCCGTTGAATGTGTCACTTTTTTTAGCGCTGATATGTTGTGTATTTGTTTGGCTTTTTATCTGGCATACCCGTTGGGGGTACGCCATTCGCATGATTGGCTTCAATGAGCAAGCGGCTATCTACAGCGGTATTAATACGCGCCGAATGGTTGTTTTGACTATGTGCATATCTGGTGGTTTGGCCGCTATGGTTGGTATCAACGAGGTGATGGGAGCTCAAGAGCGTGTCGTGTTAGATTTTGTGGCTGGGGCGGGGTTTACAGGTATCGCTGTGGCTTTAATGGGCCGTAATCACCCTGTGGGTATTATTGTTGCAAGCTTGCTGTTTGGCGCTTTATTCCAAGGGGGTGCCGAATTGTCCTTTGAAATCTCAACAATTACACGCGATCTGGTCGTTGTGATTCAAGGATTAGTCATTCTCTTCTGTGGGGCCTTAGCGTATATGGTTCGGCCTACTTTAGAGCGAATCTTTGCTCGGGTATCAGTGGAGAAAGAACTATGAATGATGCGCTGCTAATTGCTGTATCGGCTCTTGATGCTACTTTGCGGTTATCGGCTCCTTTGATTTTCTGCGCCATGGCGGGTGTATTTTCTGAACGCTCAGGTATCGTTGATATTGGGTTAGAAGGGAAAATGCTCGCCGGGGCTTTTGCTGCAGCAGCAACGGCCGCTGTAACCGGTTCAGTGTGGCTAGGGCTGTTCTGTGCGTTAAGTGTATCTGTTGCGATGGCTTTGCTGCACGGCTTTGCATGTATAACTCACAAAGGTAATCAGGTTGTGAGTGGTTTGGCGATCAATATTTTGGCTTCAGGTTTGACGGTGGCATTAGGTATTGCGTGGTTTCAGCGAGGAGGCCAAACCCCCGCCTTAGAAGCAGACGCTCGTTTCGCCGCTATCACCTTGCCCGGCGCCGACTCAGTTGCTGATTTGCCGATCATTGGAGTTGTGTATAGTGAACTGTTGAGTGGTCACAACATATTGGTTTATATGGCTTTTCTGTCCGTTCCTTTAACGGCTTGGGTGCTTTATAAAACACGGTTTGGCCTGCGTTTAAGAGCCGTTGGTGAAAATCCGCAAGCGGTTGACACCGCGGGCATTTCGGTAGCCTGGCTTCGCTATCGCTCTGTTATTTGTGCTGGACTGCTGTGTGGTTTAGCTGGGGCATATTTGTCGACGGCCCAAAATGCAGCGTTTTTGAAGGATATGTCTGCAGGTAAAGGATATATCGCTTTGGCGGCGTTAATTTTTGGTAAGTGGCGCCCTACTCAAGCCATGTTGGCATGCTTACTGTTTGGCTTTCTTGATGCGCTGGCAGCTAGGTTACAGGGCGTTGAATTACCCATCATAGGTGAAATTCCGGTGCAGCTTATGCAGGCGCTGCCATACATTCTGACTGTTATATTACTGGCAGGTTTTATAGGCCGTGCTATCGCTCCAAAAGCGATCGGCATTCCCTACAGCAAAGAGCGGTGATTAGGCTGTTAACTAGCCGCTTCCACTAACTATTAATGGGTTAATATGAAGGTTTATTGTTACGGCTCTATAAACATTGATCACGTGTATCAGGTACCGCACTGGATGCAGCCCGGAGAAACCCTTGCCAGCACTCATTATCAGCGTGTTTTGGGCGGAAAAGGGGCTAATCAATCTATTGCGTTGGCCCGCGCAGGTGCTTGTGTGTCACATATTGGCCGTCTGGGTGCAGGAGATGAGTGGGCTAAGGTTGAAATAGCCGCTTCGGGAGTTGATTGTCAGTTGGTTGATGTCACTGATCAGCCTAGCGGACATGCTATCATTCAAGTAGATGCCGCTGGCGAAAACAGTATCCTGTTGTATGGTGGTGCTAATCAAAGTTTCACGCAGGCCGATTTGGATGAGCTTTTTCGCGGGCTTGTAGCGGGGGATTGGTTATTACTGCAAAACGAGTGTAGCTTGACTGGTTATGCTATGGAAGCTGCAATAAAACGTAAGGTGCGCGTTGCCTTCAACCCATCGCCGCTAAGTAAAGATATAACTTTGCTACCCCTTGAGCAATTAGCTTTGCTGGTCTTGAATCAAGTTGAAATGGTTCAACTTTTTCCGGAGTGCGAAGGCTTAATGTCGTCTCCCGAGATGTTAATGACATTTATCGAAAAGCAGCTGCCTGATACGGAGGTTGTTGTCACCATGGGTAGTTCAGGGGCTTTGTGGTGTGGTCCTGCTGGACGTTTTTTTGTGAATGCTTTTGATGTTCAGGTAGTTGATACAACCGCCGCAGGTGACACATTTCTCGGGTATTTATTAGCGTCGATTGTATCAGGCCTAGCGCCTCAGGCCTGTTTGCATCAGGCGTCTGCCGCGGCGGCGTTAGCTGTGCAAACATCCGGTGCTTCTACCAGTATTCCACTGAAAAGTAGAGTTGAAGATTTTTTATCGCAATCCGGTGAGTGTAGGCTCATTGAAAATGCCCAATGAATGCGTTGGTTTTTGTTGTTTCCTCATAAAGTTTCAAAGTTAATGGGTAACGTATGTCTCACAAAATGATTTTAGATACAGACCCGGGTATTGATGATGCTATGGCTATTTTTACCGCTATGGCACATCCGGAGATTGAGTTGCTTGGGTTAACAACAACATTTGGTAATGTATCTGTTGCTCAAGCTACGCAAAACGCGCTTACTTTGGTTGAAATGGCAGGCTTAGATATCCCAGTAGCTCAGGGTGTGTCTACACCATGGGTTAAAGCTCTGGCTCCTTTTCCTGATTTTGTGCATGGCGCTGATGGCTTTGGTAATCTGGATTTAGAGGCTCCAAAACGCAAAGCTGTGTCTAGCAGTGCTGCCGAGTTTATCGTGGAACAGGTAAACCGTTACCCACACGAGATCTCGCTGGTGGCTGTTGGGCCGCTAGGAAACTTAGCGACAGCGCTCAAGCTTGATCCTAGTATCACTTCTAAAGTTAAGCAGGTCGTGATCATGGGAGGGGCGATAGCAACGGATGGTAATGTTTCGCCCGTAGCCGAGGCAAATATCTTGTCTGACCCTCATGCGGCAGAAAAAGTGATGGCGGCTCATTGGCCTGTTGTTATTGTGGGGCTTGATGTGACGCATCAAGTGGTATTAAGTCCTGAGCTCTTTGATGAGATTCGTGATAACAACCCGAAAGTGGGGCAGTTTATGCACGATGCTGCGGAGTTTTACACCGCTTTTTACAGCAGTGTGCGCCATATTAACGGTTGCTATGCTCACGATGTCTCTGCGGTAGCTTATGTGGTTGAACCCGATATATTTGGTACCGAAAGCGGAGAAGTTTGTGTGGCTACAGAGGGTGTTGCTATTGGCCAAACGATTATGAGTCGGTACGGCATCCCTTATCCTTTAAATTTTTGGGAAGATCGCCCCAAACAAACCGCCTGCATGACGGTTGACGATCAGCGACTTATCACTTTATTTAAAACTGCGCTGACTAATAGTACTTGGCAGTTATAACTCACAGGGCATTAAGTGATGCATGCAGATAAAACGTTATTACAAGCTATAGATTTTAATGATCCTGATGCGCAGCAACGTTTTGTACAGTCATTGCGGGAAACAGGCTTTGGAGTCCTAAAGAACCATCCAATATCGCAGTCGTTGGTGGAGTCAATTTATCAACAGTGGCAGGACTTCTTTAATAGTACCGACAAGCAGAACTTTCTTTACAACAAAGGCAAGCAGGATGGCTTTTTCCCGGCGAGCGTTTCTGAGACCGCCAAAGGCAATACGGTCAAGGATATAAAAGAGTACTACCACTTTTACCCCTGGGGGCAATGTCCTGTTGAGCTTCGCCCAGCACTGACTCAATATTATAAAGAAGCGACCCAGCTGGCTGCGTTGTTGTTAACTTGGGTTGAAAAATACAGCCCAGCTAGTGTGTCGCAAAACTATAATGAGCCGCTGACTAATATGATCACCTCCAGTGAACAGACGCTGTTACGTATTCTTCATTATCCGCCGTTAAGAGGCGATGAGGAGGTCGGGGCTATCAGAGCTGCAGCGCACGAAGATATTAATTTGTTAACTATTTTGCCGGCGGCAAATGAGCCTGGACTGCAGGTGTTGAGTAAAACAGGAGAGTGGTTGGATATTCCCTGCGAATTTGGCAATCTAATTATTAATATAGGTGATATGCTGCAAGAGGCATCAGGGCATTATTTTCCCTCTACGACTCATCGAGTTGTTAATCCTGAGGGACAAGACCAATCCCGGTCTCGTATATCACTGCCTCTATTTTTGCACCCACGGCCAGACGTCAGGTTGTCTGAACGTTTTACTGCCGGTGAATATTTGCAGGAGCGTTTAAAAGAATTAGGAGTAATCTAAAGCGACATAGATCGCTGTATTTCAATAGTTCACATCGGTAGCCATGAGATTGACAGTTTAATCATTATCCGGAGGATAATAAGCATGTCTAGAAATCACCAAGCGCTGCCAATGCAGCTTTTCGAATTGGCCTTTGCTGTGCCAGTTGTTGTTAATGCCCGCGTTACTAAAATGATGATGTCGGGTGGGTCCCCTTCAGCTAAAGATCAGAAAGAGTTTTATCGAATGGGGGAAGAAAAAGTAGAAGCTTTTTTTGAGTCGTGGCAAGCGGTATCGAAAGTCCTCTTTGGTTTTCAGCAAGATTTTTTTCGTGCAAGTTTAGATGTCACCCGTACGACCACTCCCTTCGACCCTCTAGACACTTATCAAGCTTATCAAGATGCTACACACAAATTAGCAACCAAAGGGCTTGCTCCTATTCATCGGCGTGCTGTATCAAACGCGAAGCGGTTAGGATAAGCCTGTAAAGAAGGCTTTCATGTTTTGTCATATTCTCTCTGTTACACTTTGCTCTATGCAGTATGTGGTAACAGGGAGTTCATATGACAATCAAAGCCATCTTATTTGATCACGACGGGACGTTAGTTGATTCGGAAAGCTCCCATTTGGCGATATGGCAGATAGTGCTATCACCTTTTGGCGTTTCGGTTTCGGATAAAGAGTATGCAGACCTCTTTTTGGGGGTTCCTACAGAGAAAACAGCGGATGAGCTGTGTAAACGATATCCTATACCTATCACTTCAGAGCAGCTCGTCCAGTTAAAGTTAGACCAAACGCGAGCTTTCTTACAAACATCATCGTTTCCTCAAATACCAGGTGCAGAAGCGCTGCTAGCTGAATGCGCTAGCCGCCTACCGATTGCCTTAGTGAGTGGTTCGCAGCGCTTTTGTATAGATGCCACACTCGATAGCCATCAATGGCATTCATTTTTTTCGCATGTGGTTACCGGAGATGATGTATTGCTCAATAAACCACATCCGGATAGTTATTTAAAAGCACTTGAGTTGTTGGGTGTTAAAGGACACGAAGCGATTGCGATTGAAGACACCGAAAGCGGTGCAAGTGCTGCTGCATCGGCCGGTATAGCCACTGTAGCAATTAGGAATCAGCATTCAGCAACTCATGATTTTTCCCGAGCAGCTATTGAAGTAGAAAATCTTGCTGATGCGAAGGCGTGGATTTTAGCGCAACTAGATGCTTAGCGAAGGAGGTAATAGTGGAGACGCAGATAACAGATGCATCTGAGATATTTTCAATTGAAATGAAAGTGCGTGATTATGAGCTCGATATGCAAGGAATTGTGAATAATGGCGTATATTTCAACTATCTAGAGCATGCAAGGCATGAATACATGCTGTCAAAAAATATTGATGTGGCCGGACTTGCGAAACAAGGTATCAATTTAGTCGTGGTGCGTTCAGAACTGGATTATAAGAGCTCATTATATTCAGGAGATTTATTTCGTGTTTCGGTGAAGCCTGAGCGTGTCAGCAAGGTAAAGTTTGGTTTTCGCCAGCAGGTCATCAGAAATCATGATGCTAAGGTGTGTGTAGATGCGTTTGTCATCGGTACGGCACTGTCTGAAAAAGGGCGCCCTTTCGTACCAGAGTGGTTAAATATGCTACCGCCTAATAAAGCGTGATCAGGCGGTAGCACATTGACCCTATGCGATCACTTTCCGTCTAATGATTAACGCTAATCCAAGGCCAAAGAGTGCCAGCGTCATCGGCGCCGGAACATCCGAAGTTGGGACATTAGCTACAATAGGCGTTTGTGTCATATTGATTATGTTGCTTGGGCCACCAAAAGTTAAACCCGTAATGAAAGCTGTCGTATCAGTCGGGTCTAGTGCTGCGGTGGTTTCAATTCCTAAAATTTGGAAAAGAGTTACTTCTTCACTCGTGAAGGTATCGAAATCGTAAATCACGCCGTCTTCTAGTTGGAAGTTGCCGACAAAGTCACCGATTACTGAATCATAGATGCTAAGGATGTACTCACCATCACCAATCAGTGGAAGTAGGATAGATTCAAAGGTGTTGTCGGACAGCATTTCATATGTGTAGCCAATAGCAACCTCTGGATCGATAAAGATCATTTCATCAGACTTTTCGAATGTAAATGAAAAGCCGCCCGTTTCCTCATTGATCTCATCAGGCATGAGCGGGTTTAACTGTGTAGAGCCTGCTGCCGCGCCATCAGATACGGATGATGAAAAGTCCCCTTGGATAAATACCGCTGAATCGTAAATATCATCACTCGTATCAGCAATGGCCAAGGTAATGGTATTCGATACACCTGGATTTACCGGAGCTACGAAGGACAGTACGGTAGTTAAGCCGTCTAGCTCCGTATCCCGTTGTTCGTTGGTATTGTCAATATAGAACTCGCTATTACGGTCTGCATTAACATTGTTGATAGCAACCGGGCTGCCATCTGGCAATAATGCATAGTTAACATCGTTGACAAAGAAGCCGAACACATCATTGAAAGAGCTATTTGCAAATTCGGGGTATTCTTCTGAGCCAAAAACGTATGAGAATTCGAGCTGGTCACCTTGAGGTGTAAAATCGAATGTTAGTATCGACGCGTCATGCGTTAATGTACCTGACGTTGGGAAATCGTCGATAGGTTGGTCTATTTCAGGAATCTCAAAGTCCGGGATCTCTCCTTCTGGAAATTCAGAGCCCGGAAATTCCCCTTCCCCGCCGCTAGGAGTACTTGATTCAATAAGGGTGTCTAACAACGCGGAACCCGGCATGCCATTGCTAGACCCGGCTGAGTTACTTGTGTTTGGGCCTAGGACATTAATAACATTACCAGAAGTGAGTATGGCTCCTTTTTCGATGCCAATGGCCGCGCTACCTCCAGTAAATAGGCCGGATGCGCTCAGTGCACCTGTGTAAGTCACACTATCGATAGATGTGATTCCGTCCTGAATAAGGGCTTGTGCCAATATTTCTGCGTCAGAGAGTGTTGTTAATTCAGCTACACCTAACGTGATCTCGTTGGCTGTTGCGACGCTGCTAATGCCTACTGATAGCAAGCTTGCACTAAGCAGATACTTACCAAAACTTCCTTTTTTCATTCCGCTTTACCTCTCATATTATTGTGTATTGGTTATAGCAATATTAATGCCATCATCTAAGTCGCTGATATTATTGGTCTTAATTTAAACAAACCAATCGAATGTAAATAATTCTGACAGTAAATATAAGGCCTTTCTGTTTTGAATGCTGTGGCTGGTGTTGATCGAGTTCGGTGGTATTGTGTGTTGTGCGGCGCACAAAACAGCAGAGGTTTTAGATAATGAAGACTCGAACTATTAATTTGGCGTTACAAGGTGGCGGCGCTCATGGTGCTTTTACATGGGGAGTCCTCGATCGCCTGTTGGATGAGCCTTGGTTGGATTTTGAAGGGGTCACCGGTACGAGCGCTGGGGCGATGAATGCGGTAATGTTGGCAGAAGGCTGGAGAAAAGACGGAAGGGCGGGGGCGAAGGAGCAGTTATCCGCATTTTGGGGAGCCGTCTCTTCAAAAGGCTTTGGCTTACTACTTCCTGAGGGAGTAGAGAGCTCTTTAACGCGTTGGTGGTTGCATACAATGCAGTATATCTCCCCTTATGACATCAATATGCTTGATATAAATCCACTGCGAGACATGCTCTCTGGTTTGGTAAACTTTGAGGCGCTTTCAAAAGAAAGCCCATTCAGTTTATATATAGCCGCTACCGCTGTTCGATCAGGTAAGCTGGCGTTGTTCAGGGAGTCTGTCTTATCTGTTAACCACCTGCTAGCGTCGGCATGTTTACCTAAGATACACAAAGCTATCGAAATAGACGGCGAGTATTACTGGGATGGTGGGTTTGCGGGTAATCCAGCTATCTTTCCGTTGATTTACGATTGTTCAAGTAAGGATATCCTTATTGTTCTATTGCAAACCTTAGATTTAGATGCGCTGCCAACGGGCGCTGAGGCAATTGCTGAACGTGTCACTGAGCTTGGTTTTCAAGCACACTTTATGAGAGAAATGCGAGCCATTGCTGAGTTTCGAGAAAATGTTTCTTTTGGCTTTGTCCCGGGTACGAAGGCATGGAAGTTACAAAAAATGCGGCTTCATATTCTTCAGAATCAAGCGTATCTTTCTAGCTTGGATCAAGCGAGTAAATATAATACCCGTAAAGGTTTCCTTGAGGCGCTATTCTTGGCGGGTCAGAAAACGGCAGAGCAATGGTTGTCTCAGCATCAAAATGACATAGGTCGTAGGGCGAGTTGTGATATTAGCGCATTGTTTGGCGCCTAGCGTATCGAAGTGGCATTTCAAGCGGTAGAATAATTCACCAGTTTAAATAAGTGAGTATCAAATGAGTGTAGAAGAGCAGTCAAAGAACATAGAAGAGTCAGGGCAAGAGGAGTCAGGAAAACCTCGTCGGGGTATCTATTTATTACCTAATTTGTTCACGACAGGAGCGCTTTTTTCTGGCTTCTATGCTGTTGTTGCTGGTATGAATCAGCAGTTTGAAGTGGCTGCTATTGCCATCTTTGTAGCTATGGTTCTTGATGGACTAGACGGTCGTATTGCGCGAATGACTAATACATCCAGTGCTTTTGGTGCTGAATATGACTCGCTTTCGGATATGGTGTCTTTTGGTGTGGCCCCAGCCTTAGTTACGTTTAGCTGGGTTTTAGGGGATTTAGGTAAGCTAGGTTGGTTTGCAGCGTTTATTTATGTGGCCGGTGCGGCACTTCGTTTAGCTCGTTTTAACACTCAGCTCGGCTTTGCTGATAAGCGCTATTTTGTTGGGCTGCCTTCACCGGCAGCAGCAGCGGCTGTTGGAGGGCTAGTTTGGTCGGCAACCGCTCATGATATAGACCCCGCGCCTTATGCTTATCTTATAGCGGCATTTGTGTCGGCAGCAGGCATCCTGATGGTTTCTAATGTCTTATATTACAGCTTTAAAGATATAGACCTAAAAGGCAAAGTGCCCTTTATTATTCTTGCTTGTATCGTACTGGTCATAGGTATTATCTCAATCGAGCCTTCTTTCTTCTTATCTTTGTTGTTTTTTGTTTATGCAGCTACGGGGCCTCTTTATTGGGTGTGGCGAAAATGGCGTAAAGCTTGATGCTTGTGCAATGACAGGGGGTAAAGCGTCAATTGGGGATGAGCGAATTGATACTAAATAACCCCTTTTTGTTTATTTAATGATCAATATAAGGCGCCTTTCATAGGCGCCTTTATTTTTTGGCCTTTTTTACCCCTTTTTCACGATAATTTAACAATTAGCGGTTGACTCTAAATGGGGTGTCTGTAGAATGCGCACTCCTTGCTTAGGACGGCAGCGAAAGCGGCTTTGAACAGAGCAAGGCGGTGTTATTTAAGTGGTT